>JBEKVL010001205.1:0-2048 GCA_049514055.1 Tepidisphaeraceae bacterium
CTCACGGGGGATCATGTGCCAGCCCTTCTGATCGGGCGGGCTCCAGACCACCGTGATCCGCTGTTCTCCGGCGAAGTTCACATGATAGACCATCAACTCGTGCTTGCCCTTCTTAAGCTGCACCTTCGCGTTGAAGCGCACGTCGCCGGGATTGCCAGGAGCATAGACCACCGGCTTGCCGTCGATGTACAGGCCACCCTTGTCCGAGGCCGAAATCGCGAACCCGTATTCGCCTTCCGTGCTGATGTTCACAGTGCCGGTGTACTTGACAACCACCTGGATTTCCTCGTCGAACGGATTGAACCCCAGATAGAATTGCGGGATCACCGTCCGCCCGATCACCTCCGTGCTGCGGTTCCAGATCGCCGCGATCTGCCTGAAGTCCTCGGCCGGGCCCGCGCCCTTGAGCCGGTTCAACTCCACCACGACGCCCTTCTGGAACGGAATCTCCTCCACATTCTTGGGCACAACCGCCGGCGGCTTGGCATGGCCGAAGTAGACATAGTATCGTTTGCTTCCGCGATTGAGCGCGAACATCACCCGCAACGTGTCGCCGGGACCGGCCATCAGGCACCGCGCGGGAACGAGCTGCCCCGCTTCCGTGTAGACGCGCACATGCTCGCCGCTGGTGGCCTGCCCGCCGCAGGTGTTGAACTCGACGACGGCCATCTGCTCATTGTCGGTGATCTTGTCCCATTCCAGGCTGACATCGACCGCCCGGCGATACGGCCAGGCCGGATCGTGCCAGGCGCCTCGCGCCGTGTACGCCATCATCGAACTGATGAGGAAGGCAAACAAAACAACAACTCGCGTCATGGACACCTCGAATTCGCAGAACCGCTCTTGCTCCGTCACCAGTAGGACAGACATTCTTGTCTGTCTTCCCAGTCGCACAGACATTCCCGTCTGTCGCCTCACCGTGACAGCGCACTCTTGACTATCGGCCCGGAGTAGGCATCGTTGATCGCCCGGCCGCAGGCCGCCGATTATGCTACCACCTCGCGCCATTCTCTTCGACCTCGACGGGACCATCACCAAACCGTTTCTCGACTTCGCGCAAATCCGCCGGGAAATGGGCGTCTCCTCCTTCGGCATCCTCGAAGCCCTCGCCGATTTCCCCCCCGACCGCCGCCATGAGGCCGAGCGGGTTCTGCTGCAACACGAACGATTGGCCGCCGAACACTCCCAACTCAACCCCGGCTGCCGCGAACTCCTCGGCCTCATCGACGGCCGCCTGCCCCGCGCCCTCATCACCCGCAATTCACGCCAAAGCGCCCAGCGCGTCTGCGAACTCCACGCCCTCCGCTTCGACCTGCTCGTCTCCCGCGAGTTCGGCCATTTCAAGCCCAGCCCCCAGCCCATCCTCCACGCCTGCACCGCCCTCGGCGTAGCCCCCGCAGATGCCTGGATGGTCGGCGACGGCCGCTTCGACATCGAAGCCGGCCTGGCCGCCGGCGCCAAAACCATCTGGGTCAGCCTCGGCCACGCCAAGTCATTCCCCGCCGACCCCTGGCAAACCGTCCGCGACCTGACCGAGCTAACGCAACTCCTCAAGGATTGTCTTGCCTCATGAAAGGATTCCGGCGTAACCAGAAATCCGGGTAGACTGTAGAGTGGTAGAACTGCGACAGTCGTCATGCTGAGCGTACTCGCGAAGCATCTGGCTCTGGACTGCAAGGCCAGATCCTTCGCGAGTACGCTCAGGATGACCGTTTGTCGTCAGAATGATGTTCCCGAAAACATGGTTACGCCCGGAGGATTCATTATGCGCAATTGGATCATGCTCACCACCGTCGCCACATCAACCCCCCGCTCTTCTTCCTCCCTCTCCCCCCGGGCGAGGGCCGGGGTGAGGGTATTCTCCGGCGTCGTCTTCACCCAATTATTCCTCGCCCTTACCACCGCCCCCCTGCTACTCACCATCCCCGCCGCCGCCCAGCCTCAACCCACCATCCTCGACGACAAATCGACCACGGATCAAATCCTCGACGCCCTCCACGCCCGCGGCCAGGGCCTCAAGGATTTTTCCGGCGATGTCTCGATCGTCG
>JBEKVL010001206.1:0-2048 GCA_049514055.1 Tepidisphaeraceae bacterium
TCTCGGCGAACAGGTCGGCCAGCGACAGGTCGATCGCGCGGACCGTGCGATGAAAATAGATCGAGCGGAAAAGCTCCGCCCGAACGCCGATGAACCGGACCAGGGCCGACAGCCCGCGCTCGTGGATCGTCAGCCCACGCGGCGTGAAGACCGTGTAGTGCAGGAGCCGTTCCAGGTCGAAGGCCCGGGCGCTGTAGCCCGACATGTAGGCGTCGCGGAGCACGAAGTCCATGTTGTCGACGGTGTAGAGGCCGCTGAACAGCGTGCGGAGCAGGCGAAGCCAATCGGGCAGCTTCTCGTCGCGGCCTTCGCGCGGGCGGGTGATCAGCACGGTAATCTGCTCGGCGTCCAGCGATTCGCCCTCTTCCATCGCGCTATGGGGGTTGCGGCGGATGCCCGCCAAGAGCCCACCCAACTCGCGGCGGATGATCTCGCTGCCGAGCGTTTCGTGCGTCAGACCGAAATCAGCCAGGTAGTGCTGATCGAAGAAGTGTCCGAACGGGCCGTGGCCCACGTCGTGCAGCAGGGCGGCCAGGCGGACGAGCGTCTCCACATAGCCGCGGCTGGGCACATCGGGGGCAACCTCGCGGAGGCTCGGGTAGAGCTGCTCGACCGCCCGGCTGGCAAGGTACATCGCCCCCAGAACATGCTGGAAACGCGTGTGCTCCGCGCTGGGAAACACCCACCAGGCAGTCTGAAGCTGGTGAATCTGCCGGAGCCGCTGGATCCAGGGGTGATCGATGATCTGCTGCTCTGAGACCTCCCCTCGCGGAAGGGATGCCGGAGAGGTGAAAGGAATATAGCCGTGAATTGGATCGTGGCTCAGGCTTTCGTTTTGGAATTGTTTCATATCGACGATTATGCCCGCCGCCCCGCCAGCCGACAAGAAAGACACGATCGATCTAGCCAAATCTTGCCAGTGGCTCTAAACTTGGACGTAACTTTGACGGTTAGGTAAACTAAGACCAGCCTACAGGAGGGGTTGTTGTGCCCTGTACATGGATGCGGACGTGCGTATTTCTGGCAGTTGCCGGGTTGGTGACTGCGGGTGCCATGCTGGCGCATGCCACGACCCCCACGGAAGAACTATTCCCGGCGACCACGACCGGCTTTCTTTCGATCGCCAACGTGAAACAGTTGTCCGAGCATTGGGACCAGACCCAACTCGGAAAGCTCGCCAAAGACCCGCTGATGAAGCCGTTCGTGGACGATCTGCGGCACCAGTTCGACCGCCGCTGGGCAGGGGTCGAGGAGCGACTCGGCGTGACCATTGAGGACCTCCGCGACGTCCCGACCGGCGAGGTCGGCATGGCGACCATCCTGCCGGCCCCGGACGACGCGGTGACGGCCATCGTCGCCGATGTCACCGGCAATCAGAAGGGCGCCAAGGAGCTACTCACGCGGATTACCGCTCACATGACCAAGCGGGGCGCCAAGCAAAGCAAGCGGCTTGTTTTGGGCATCGAGTTATTGGTGTTCGACGTCCCGAAAATGACAACGGCGGACGGCAACGACATCGCTGCCCATCAAACTGCCTATTTTCTCACCGATGAACTCTTCGGCGCCGTGGACGACCTGAAGATCATGATCGCGATGGTCCCGCGACTCACGAAGGGCGACGGCGCGGCTGGACCGGCGCCGGCCAAGGAGGAAGCGCCGGCAACGCTGCAAACGCCGCCCAAGACCGGAACGCCGGCTAAGCCGCAAGCGGCGGTTGCCCCGGCGGCCGGCACGCTGGCCGAGGTGGCCGGGTTCCAGGCCGTGATCGCACGAGCCAAGGCCGACGCGGTGGCCGCTCCGCAGGTCCACTGGTACGTGCAGCCGCTGGGCTACATGGAGTCGCTGCGGGCGTCGACCCCCGAGCGGGAGCGCCGCAAGGGCCGCTCGATGATCGACAGCTTCAAGACCCAAGGTTTCACGGCCCTCCAAGCGGTGGGCGGGTACCTCGATTTCGCCACCGAAGGGGTCGAGTTGGTGCACCGTACGGCGGTCTACGCCCCGGGACCGTTTCAGAAATCGATGAAGATGATGGTCTTCCCGAATCATCC
>JBEKVL010001207.1:0-2047 GCA_049514055.1 Tepidisphaeraceae bacterium
CAAATGAAAATCCATGGAGTTGCTTTCTTGTCGCTATGCCTGGTTGCGGTCGCGCTCTTGGCCTCGCGAGCGCCCGCGGCCCCGCCGCCCGCCGAAGTCCTGGCGGCTGAGTCGCAGCGCATCGCCGTCATGGCCAAGGCCAGCAGCAGCGTGCTGGCGATCTTCGATCCGGGAGGGCAGGGGGGTGGTTCGGGCGTGGTCATCACGGCCGACGGCTATGGCCTGAGCAACTTCCACGTCACGCATCCCTGCGGCAACGCCATGAAGTGCGGCATGTCCGACGGCCGGGTCTACGACGCCGTGATCGTGGGACTCGATCCGACCGGCGACGTGGCCCTGATCAAGCTCCTGGGCCGCGAGGACTTCCCCCATGCCGAACTGGGCGACAGCGACCGCCTCCGCACCGGCGACTGGGTCTTCGCCATGGGCAACCCGTTCCTCTTGGCCACCGATTTCCAGCCCACGGTCACCAGCGGCATCATCTCCGGCGTCCATCGCTACCAGTTGCCCGACGGCACGCTCTTGGAATATGCCGACTGCCTGCAGACCGATGCCTCGATCAATCCGGGCAATTCCGGCGGCCCGCTGTTCAACGGCCAGGGGCAGGTCGTGGGCATCAATGGCCGCTGCTCGTTCGACAAGCGGGGCCGCGTGAGCGTCGACGTGGGCTATGCCGTTTCCATCAACCAGATCAAGAACTTCCTCGGCGCCTTGCGCGGCGGGCGGATCGTCGATCATGCCACGCTGGGGGCCACGGTCACGGCCGACGACCAGGACCGGGTGCTGGTCGCCGATATCCTGGAAACGTGCGACGCCTACCGTCGCGGACTGCGGATCGACGACGAAATCATCAGTTTTGCCGGCCGCACGATCACGACGCCCAACGGCTTCAAGAACGTCTTGGGCATCTTCCCCAAGGGGTGGTGCGTGCCGCTGACGTATCGCCGCGAGAACCAGACCTATCCAGTTTATGTCCATCTTGCCGGCGTACACAGCCGCGAGCAACTGATCGAAAAGACCCTCGGCCGGCCCATGCAGCCGATGCCCATTCCCAAACCGGGCGAGAAGGGCCTGCCCCTGCCCAAGCCGGGCGAGAAAGGCCGCAAAGGCCCGCCCAAGCCGCAACTCCCGCAAATGGCGCTGCCGCAGAAGGCGCCCATGCCGGAGGTCGTGAAAAAGGTCTTCCAGGAGAAGCACGGATTCGCCAACTACTTCTTCAACAAACAGGAGCAAGACCGGGTGCTGAAGCTCTGGAAGCCGCCCGGCGATGCCAAGGGGAGCCGCGGCGTCTGGACCTTCGTGGGCCGGCTGCAAAGCGGCAAGGAAGTTCGCTTCCGCATCGCCGACAGTGAAGTCGAACTCAAAGCCCCCACGGGCGATTCCAAGTGGACCCTGGGCCCCAAGTTTGCCGACGCCTTCCAGCCCGGGAACAACAATGGCCTGCTGGCCGCGATGTTCCTCTACCGGCTGATGGCGTTGGACGGGCCCAAGGGCTTTAACGACGTCTATTACCTGGGCACAACTCCCTTGCCGACCTACGAGGGACTGTTCGACGTGGTCGTTGCCCCTTATCGCGGTATCGAAAGCTGGTTTTACTTCGACTCCCATGGCCGGTTGGTCGCCCTGGAGATCTACGCCGACGAACACTCCGATCCCTGGGAGATGCACTTCGCGCAATATCGCGACGTGGACGGCCGCGATCTGCCGGGCCATATCGCGGTCCGCGGAGCAATGGGATTGAGTTACCAAGTTGACTTCGATCAGTTCCGTTTTACGGACGAGGCGGGCAAGTAAGCTATGAAACGATACAGTTGTGCTGTCTTGCTACTGGCTGGATTACTGCTGTACGGCAGCACGGCCCTCGCCGACGGACCGGGCCTGGCCCGCGTGATCGATCAGGCCCAGGCCAAGATGGTGAAGATCTACGGCGCGGGCGGCTTTCGCGGCATGGAGGGCTATCAGAGCGGGTTCTTGATCTCGGCCGAGGGCCACATTCTCACCGCCTTGAGCTACGTATTGGACACGGATCGGATTAAGGTCACGTTGA
>JBEKVL010001208.1:0-2045 GCA_049514055.1 Tepidisphaeraceae bacterium
AATGTAGTCAAGACACGGCCCGTTGCGGCTTGGCCGGATCGCGTGACAATGGGGGCATGTTCCTCAAGCCCTGTTATCGAACGCGGCAAGGCAAGCGGCACGCGTATTGGGCCTTGGTGGAGTCGGTGCGGACGGCTCGGGGGCCGCGGCATCGCGTGGTGGCGTATCTGGGGCAGATGAACGAATCGGGCCGTCGCGGCGTGAAGGCCGCGGTGGGACAGGCGGAGGAACCGGCCCTGTTCAATCCCGCCGGATCCTCCTGCGCCGAGGTCGACCTGCGGAAGGTTCGCGTCGAACGATGCTTGGACTTCGGCGGCCCATGGCTGGGCTGGCAGGTCCTCAAGAAGCTCGATCTGCCGGGCGTGCTGGAGGAGATCATGCCCTCGGGGCGGGAGGAGATTCCCTGGCCGCTGATGGCGGCGGTGCTGGTGCTCGCTCGCCTGTGCGAGCCGTCCAGCGAATTGCGGATTGTCGAGCACCTCTATAAGCAGACGGCCCTGGCGGACCTGTTGGGCGTCCCGGCCGACAAGGTCAACGAGCAGCGCGTGTACCGGGCGCTGGACCACATGGTCTTGCACAAGAAGGCCTTGCAGGTCTTCCTGAAGAACCAGGTGGGCCAACTATTCGACTTGAAGTACGACCTGCTGCTCTACGACATGACCAGCACCTATTTCGAGGGCCAGGCCAACGGCAACCCCAAGGCTCAGAGGGGCTACAGCCGCGACCATCGCGGCGACGGCAAACAGGTGTGTATCGCGCTGGTGGTCAGCCGCGAGGGCATCCCCGTCGGGTACGAGACCTTCGCGGGCAATCGCGCCGACGTGACGACGGTGGAGGAGATCGTCGAGACGATGGAGGATCGTTACGGCCGGGCGGATCGCATCTGGGTGATGGACCGTGGCATGGTCAGCCAGGAGAACATGGAGTTCCTTCGCGAAGGCTCCCGGCGGTACATCGTGGGCACGCCCAAAGGCATGCTGCGGCAGTTCGAGCGACACCTGGTGTCGGAGAACTGGCAGACGATTCGCGAAGGCCTGGAGGTCCAACGAGTGCCTTCGCCGGACGGCCAGGAGACCTACCTCCTCTGCCGCAGCGCCGATCGCGTCCAGAAGGAGAAGGCCATGCACGACCGCTTCGAGCGAAGGATCGAACAGGGCCTGCGCCAGATGGAAGAATCCTGCCGCAAGCGAAAGTACCAGGTCGTCACTATCGCCAAGCGTCTGGGCAAGCTCCTGGGCCGCAACAGCCGAGCCGCGGGCCTGTTCCAGACCGACGTGGTCGCCAGTCCCGACGGCGGGGTCCGCGTGGTCTGGCACAAGGTGGAAGACTGGCGGACGTGGGCGCAGCTCAGTGAGGGCTGCTACCTGCTGCGGAGCAACGTCAATGACTGGTCGGGGCAGGAACTGTGGGAAGCCTACATCCAACTGACGCAGGCCGAAGCAGCCTTCCGCATCCATAAGAGCGACCTGTCCATCCGGCCGATCTGGCACCACAAAGGAGACCGTGTCGACGCCCACATCCTGGTGTGCTTCCTGGCCTACGTGGTCTGGAAGACGCTGGGCTTGATGTGCAAGCAGGCCGGGCTGGGCGATGAACCGCGACGGGTCCTGGATGAACTGAGCCGCATCAAGGTCGTGGACGTGGTGCTGCGGACCCGAATCGGTGCAGAGATCCGCCGCCGCTGCGTCACTCGACCCGACGACCACCAGGCGATCCTGCTGCAACGTCTTGGCCTGAACCTCCCCGAGTACCTGCCGTTGACCGACGAGAAACCCGAACCTATGGAAAACAAAGCCAACGCGATGTAGTCAAGACCGAGGCCCACATCGAACGCAAATAAAGAACTTACGACAACAACTGGCGAACTTGGGTTAGCGCAATAGTTAACTTGCCTGGCGCGCAATCCTCCGTGGCCGCGGAGTTTGCGGCCACGCTTACCGCTGATTTTTCAATACACGGAAAATTTCCGGATCGGACCCGATTGGTTCATCTCTGCACGCAGGTTCGGCACAAGAATCGTGTTTTCAGCCGCGGAGCGGCGTCTT
>JBEKVL010001209.1:0-2045 GCA_049514055.1 Tepidisphaeraceae bacterium
CGCGGCGTGATCCGACGACGCCTGGCCGAATGCAGCGACATCCAGCAGAAGCTACTACAACTGCTCGGCATCCCGCCTGATGACCTGCGAACCTTTCGCAGGAGGTGCGGAATGTGAGTAAATAGATATACCGTGACAGGTGGTTTCTGTCGTCACCGCAGTCTACGACTTGCCCGGAACATTACCGTGTGTTTGCAACGCAAATACCGCCGACTGTAGTAGATATCAGACAGGAAGAGATGTTGTTCTTTTCATCAAGCAGGAGTCCCCATGCCAGGTTCGCAAATCTCGCGGCGCGGGTTCATTCAGTCGTCGGTGGCCGGGGCGGCGGCGTTGTCGGTGGCCGGGTCGGCCTACGCGGCCGGGTCGGATACGATCAAGGTCGGTCTGATCGGCTGCGGCGGCCGCGGCTCGGGGGCGGCCCGCGATGTGATGGATGCCGATCCCGGCACCAAGCTCGTCGCCATGTGCGATCTGTTCAAGGACCGGATCGAGGAGAAATACGCCAGCCTCAAGAAACAAAAGCCCAACCAGGTTGATGTCACACCCGAGCGTATGTTCGTCGGCCTCGATGGCTATAAGGCAATCGGCGACGCGGCCGACGTCGTCCTGATCGCGTGCGCGGCCAAGTTCCATCCGATGTACGTCAAGGCCGCCATCAGCGCCGGCAAACACGCCTTCTGCGAGAAGCCCCACGCCATCGATCCCCAGGGCATCAAGACCTTCATGGAAGCCACCGCCATGGCCAAGGAGAAGAAACTTTCCATCCTGTCGGGCCTGCATTCCCGGTTCACCCCGGAAATTGTCGAATGTGTCCAGCGCATCCACGACGGCCAGATCGGCGACATCATCTCGATCGAGGAAAACTACATCCGCCAGCCCTACGGTCTCGTGCAGCGCCGGCCGGAGGGCATGTCGGAAATCCAGTGGCAGTATTCCTGCCAGTATCGTTTCCGCTGGCTCTGTGGCGATGATGTACCGCAATCGCTGGTCCACAACATGGACCGGGCCACCTGGGCGATGAAGGAAGATGTCCCCGTAAAATGTCACGGCCTGGCCGGGCGGTCGTCCACGTTTGACCTGCCGTATGTCTACGGCGATGTTTTCGACCACCACTCGGTGGTCTACCAGTATGCCTCGGGCATCCGCGTCTATGCCTTCTGCCGCACCCAGCCCAACTGCTACAACGAGGCATCCTCGATTATCCTTGGCACCAAGGGCAAGGCGCTGGTTGATATCGGCCGGATTGATGGGGAAAAACCCTGGAAGTTTGTCGGCAAGCGCGAAAACTCCTGGGTGCTCGAGCACATCGCCTTCTTCAAGGCCATCCGCGACGGCAAACCGCTCAACTGCGGCGACTATGGCGCACGTTCCACCCTTGTCACCATCATGGGCCAACTCTCCTGCTATTCCGGCCAGGAAGTCACGTGGGACCAGATTCAGAAGTCCAACTTCTTCCACGCCGTCAAACCCGAAGAGTGTACCTGGGACATGGAGCCGCCCAACAAGCCGGACGACAAGGGCATCTATGCCGTGCCCATCCCCGGCAAGTTCTCGATCGCCTCTTTGTGAAGCCGTGCCCACAGGATCTTTCATGGTATCTCCTGTGGCACGGGTTTCTGGAAACTCACCATCGCCTCGGCAAAGGCCTTGCCGATCGGCGCGATGATCTTGGCGGCGCCGAGATAATGGAACCCGAGGTTTGAGACTCCACTCCTCAGGCGTTTTACCTCCTCCGGCGTGAAACCGTTCTCGAGCAACACCTGGTCCTTGGCCGCCTGATATTCCTCTCTGGTTATCTTCGGATTCTTCTTGGACGCCTCCGCGGCCCTCGCGTCCTGCTGAGGCCAGAATTTCTGATCCCGCCGTTGCAGCGCGTCCAAGTCGGCGTCCCAGAAAGGCGCCGTTTCAACGGCCACCACGTTGCCCTTGAACTCGGGAAGCGCCGCCGGCGCCGCCTGGGCCTGGTGGAAATACAACTCGTTCTGCGGCGGCGTCATCCCATGCGGATAGGGGCCGTTGGGTTTCACGCGGTCAAAACCGCG
>JBEKVL010001210.1:0-2044 GCA_049514055.1 Tepidisphaeraceae bacterium
CTCATCGAAAACTCGAAGGGATCGAGAAAACAAAAGGATCTGGACCAGAAGGGACTTGGGCGCGATATCAAGTTCCGTGCGCGGCCCAATGAATTCCAGGGACGCGCCCATTTTAACGAACAGTGAGGGGTCGGTCAACCCCTCCGGTCCGGTCAGAGGCGCGGTGAATCTTCCGGTTCTTGAATTGCAGGGTGCCCGTGATGATTTCCGGGTCCAACCCGAACAGGGGGCTGGGACAAAACGGGTGGCCGCCTATCGCTTAGCCATGTCTGTTGGGCAGGAAGGCCAAGATAGGCAACGCCGAGGCCGATCGCGGGCGCGCCTTGAAACGCAGTGAGCACTAGACGTTTTCCCCGTTCTCTGTCGGCGACGGCAACGCCGTCGCCGGAGAACGGGGAGACAGTGGTTATAGCTGGGCGGACCGTATGTAGCTGGGAACGTGAAACACCACCGGGCAAGCCGGTGGCATCAGGAGTTCGAAACGCCGAAGATAACGCCACAAGCCACCGTTTACAAACGGTTGGTGCCTTAATCTCGTGCCATTAGACGCGGGGTCGGTGGGGGATGGCGTGGAACTGAGCATCATCGCCTGACATCCGAGCGTTGTTCCACCGGCAAAGGGTCGGTTACTTCTGCACGGGCGGGTTCTTCAACGGCACGTGGCTGCCGCTGGGCGGCTGAATGCCGGGTGCCGGTGCGGACGACCCGGCCGCCGGCTTGGGCAGCGGAAACGCCTTTTCCCAACCGGCCTTGTCGATGGCGACGAACAACTCGCCGCTCTTGTCCTTCTTTTCCACCAGCGTGGCTTCGTAGGTCTCAAGAACGCCGCCCGGAACGGCGCCGGCGGCGGGAGGCGCTTTTGCTTCGCCCGTCTTCTTGACCGCCACCGAGGCCTTGCAGTCGATTCCCTTCGGCACGCGTACCTTCAGGTTGATCGGGCCGAAATCGTCCCACAGCGTCGCCGGGTGCAGGACGTAGGCCAACTGGTAACTGGCCGGCGACCGGCTGTCGACGTAGGGATACTGCTTATACACGATCGTCACCAATCGTGTTGCCTTGGCGGGAAATGTCACTTGGTAGTGGAGCAGGTTCATCGGGGCAAAGGTGAACGTGACCGGCAGGTTCTTGAGCACCGACCGGCAGCACTTCGTGTCTGCATCGCACAGCTTGACGGCCGGGTCGAGGTGATCGACCCGAGCGTAAACGGCCGGATCGGCATGGCGAACGCCGTTGCTCTGGGGTTTGCCGGCAGGGGACGCTTTCAGCAGTTCCGCCTCGCGGGGGCGGACCTGGCCGGTGGCAAGATCGACGGCCCGCTCACGGACATCGCCACCCCAAGATGCAAAAATGGCCTCATAGGTGTTCGAGGCGTCCTTTTCGAAATGGGAAGCGAGTTGGGCAAAGAACTGCGTGGCCTTCTGTTCGCCGATGGCCGACAGCGGGCCGAGATTCGAGTTGAGGATTTGGTTGTGCCCATCGCGGCCCACAAGCAAAGACCAACGCAGCCAACGGTCTCGCGGCAGACTGTTGGCCAAACCGATGTCGAGGCTTGCATATTCAACCAGCAAGGCCGCGTCCCGCTCGTTCCAGCGGAGCTTGGCCGTGAGGTAGGTGTACAGGGCGTCGCGGGCCGGCGCGTAGGCGGCGTTCGGCACCCGCGGCGTCGGCAGTGCGATCGGAGAATGTCCGGCGGAGAAGAAGATTTCCAAATCTGAGATGGGCTCGGACGCGGGTGCCGCTTGCTCTTTCGCCGGACCGACGGTCTTGCCTTGAGCGGCCGGCTTGCCCGATTGGGCGGGCGCGGCCTTCGAGGCGTCATGCACTTCCGCGACCAGCCGCGACAGCGAGGTGTCCGCGGCGATTGCCGAGTCGATTTTCTCCCGTGCCTGCTCGCGGATGATCCCGTAGATCACCGAGTTGGAAATCACGGTCCACTGCAATGGTTCCAGCGATGGCTCCTTATCGGCGGCCACAATCACGTTCGGATAAGCAATCATCGCGAAGGGGTTCAAGTAGATGCCTCGCAAGATCGGGAACCCATAGT
>JBEKVL010001211.1:0-2043 GCA_049514055.1 Tepidisphaeraceae bacterium
GCACGCATCGTCAACGTGTCGAGCGGCGTTGGCTCGCTGACGGATAACGCGAACCCGGCCTACCACTACCGCAAGATGTTCGGCCCCGTCTATTCGGCGTCCAAGGCCGCTCTCAACGCTATGACGCTGGCCATGATGGTCGAGCTGGAGTCGACCGGGATTAAGGTCAACTTAGTCTCCCCGGCCTTCACCAAGACGAACCTCAACGGATATGAGGGCACGCAGACCGTCGAGGAAGGCTCCCGCGAGGTGGTACGCGTTGCGCTACTCGGCCCAGAAGGCCCAACAGGCACGTTCACACGCTGGGAAAACGTAAATATCCCGTGGTGATGTAGGCGCGAGCGCTTGATTGAAGAGTGCATCGGGAAGGCTCAAAAAGGGCCGGCCCTGGAACGAGAACGGCGACGCGCCTACAGAAGCTGCGCGCGCTCCGCTGACTATACAGAGAAGGACAAAAGGAAAAGAACATGAAATATCGAACGCTGGGAAGAACCGGCATCAAGGTCAGCCCTTATTGCCTCGGCGCGATGATGTTCGGTGCCGTTGGCGGCAATCCCGACCACGACGACTCGATCAGGATCATCCACAAGGCATTGGATGCAGGGATCAACTTCATCGATACCGCTGACAGGTACAGTCAGGGGGAGTCGGAGGAAATCGTCGGCAAGGCCCTCAAAGGCCGGCGCGACAACATCGTGCTCGCTACCAAGGTGAACAACCCCATGGGCGATGACCCAAACCAGCAGGGCAATTCGCGACGCTGGCTGATCCGCGAAGTGGAAGCATCGCTGCGCCGCCTGCAGACCGACCACATCGATCTCTACCTGGTTCACCGTCCGTCACCGGATACCGATATCGAGGAAACCCTCTCGGCCCTGACCGATCTGATGCGCTCCGGCAAGGTGCGCGCGATTGGATCGTCGACATTCCCTGCATCGGAGATCGTCGAAGCGCAGTGGGTCGCGGAACGGCGCGGGTTGGCGCGGTTCCGCGTCGAGCAGCCGCCCTACTCGATCCTGAGCCGCGGCATCGAACGCGAGGTGCTGCCGGTTTGCCAGCGCTACGGGATGGGCGTGATGGTATGGAGTCCGATGGCAAAAGGCATGCTCACCGGCCGTTACCGCAAGGGCCAACCGCTGCCCGACACCCTGCGCACCAGGGGGGTGATGGCCAGGCAGATGAGCGACGAGCGTCGGCTGGATGCGGTCGAGCAACTGGTCGTCGTGGCGGAGAAGGCCGGACTTTCCCTGACGCACCTGGCGATGGCTTTCGCGGTGGCTCACCCGTGTGTGACCTCGGCGATTCTCGGCCCGCGCACCATGGAACAGCTTGACGACCTGCTCGCGGGCGCCGAGGTCGTTCTCAGTGACGAAATCCTGGACCAGATCGACCAGCTCGTTCCTCCGGGAACCGACGTCGGAATCCCCGACGCGGCCAACTACGTCCCGCCAGCGCTCAGCCAGACAAGCCTGCGCCGCCGTCCGATCAACGAGCGAGCCGCCAGCTGACCCGATGTGAACATCAGTGACTTGCCGCCTGGTCGGCGCCCCGTGTGACGGCGAGACAGAGGATCACGAACGCGGCCGCGGCGAAACATGCCCCCATCCAGTACGGTGCCGCGGGCCCCAGGGCCTGGTGGGCGGAGCCGGCGAGTGCAGGTCCGGCGATCATGCAGGCGCTCAGCACCGACTGCACGCCACCCATGATTCGACCCACGCCGGCTTCGGGTGCGCGGTGGACCATGAGGCTCATCAGGGAAGGGATCGCGAGGCCGGTGCCCACGGCCACGCTTCCGAGAGCCAGCCAGAGCACCCAGCCCTGGTGCGCCGTGGCCGCCAGCGGGAACGCCGCGACGGCTGCCAGCGCGCCCACGAGGGCCAGACGCGCTTCCCCAATCCGGGGGGCGGCACGGCCGACGAGCACGCCCTGCGTCAGCACCACGGCGGCGCCGATGAAAGCGAAGAACAGGCCGTTGTCGGACGGCGTCCAGCCGAAGCGAAACTGGCTGAAGAGGGGGAACGTGGAGGGCAGCCCCGTGAAGGA
>JBEKVL010001212.1:0-2043 GCA_049514055.1 Tepidisphaeraceae bacterium
CGAATCGCCGACGTACACCTCGGCGACTTCCGCTCCCGCGCGCGGCCCGGCATTCTTGACGTCGAACGAAACAGTGACGGAATCGGCGTCCGATGACGCCGCGGGCGTGACGCTGAGATTCGAGTATTCAAACTTCGTGTACGAGAGTCCGAAGCCAAACGGGAACAACGGCTTCACCGTTGCGCGGTCGTAGTAGCGATAGCCGAGGAACACGCCTTCACTGTAGGCAACGTGCTTGTCGTTCTTCTGCGGATAGTAGCTTCGGTAAGTCGCATTGTCCTCCCAGCGGCGCTCGAACGAGGCGGGCAGCTTCCCGGAAGGACTGACTTCTCCAAACAGTATTTCGGCCAGCGCTCTGCCGCCCTCTTGGCCGGGATACCACACATCCAGCAGCGCCGGGACACGATCGATCCAGCCCGTCATATCCACCGCCCCACCGGCCGTGAGGACGACAACAACGTTCCGATTGACACTCGCGACGGCCTGGATCAATCGGTCCTGTCCGTTCGGCAGTCGAAACGTCCGATCGCGCCCTTCCCCTTCCGTCGTCGGATCGAACCCAACGCATAGCACGACGACATCGGCCTGGGCGGCTAGATTCTTGGCTCGTTCGATTTCCGGCGCGTCCGCCGGTGACACGCCGAAGCCGATCGATGCGCGCCCGGAATCATCGAAGTATTCCAAACGCACTTTCGCGGGCTTGCCTGCTTCGAGCGATACCGGCTCCAGCTCCAAATCCGTGCTTTCCCATTCCCACTGGTTCATCACGAGCTGATCGTTCACGTAGAGGCGAAAACCGTCGTGCCCTCCAACGTAGAAAGTGTATGAGCCCGAATTCGCCGGCGTGTAATAGCCCGTCCAGCGCACGGAATAACCGCCGGCAGAGCTGCCGGGCCCGTAGCCGTTGCGGCCCCAGTCGAAGTGAATGCGAGCGTCGGTACGCGTGAGCGCGGGCGGCCCTTGTAGATTCTTGTTGTTGAAATACTCGCCCACAAGTCCCGCTTCGCCGCCCCCGGCGGTTGTCGTGAATTTCGTCGCGTCATAAACGTCGCCGGGCTTCGGCGAGCCCGCGCTATAGAACACTCTTGTGGCCGATCCCGCCAGGGCATCGCTGATTCCTTCGAGGAAACTCGCTGCGCGAAACGGCGTCGTCTGGGAACTCCCGCTGCCACCGACCACCGCGGGAAAAGCGTCCGGCCCGATGACCGCAATACTCTTCAGCTTGGCTTTGTCGAAGGGGAGCAGCGAGCCGTCGTTCTTCAACAGCACTTCGCTCTCGAGCGCTTCTTCGTACGCCACATGATTGGATTGCTCGTTGTACAGAGCGATGGAGTCGTCGGTCTGGTCGCGATCGAGAAAGCCGAATTCGATGGCCTTGCGGAGGATGCGCCGCACTTTGTCGTCGATCGTGGCCATGGAAACAGTGCCCTGCTGAAGTGCTGCGCGAAGCGTCTCGGGCGTCATGTAAACGGCCGAAGGCATTTCGAGATCGAGGCCTCCGTTCGCGGCGGCGATTGCGTCATGCGTGGCGCCCCAATCGGACATGAGGATGCCATCGAATCCCCACTCGTCTTTCGCGATTTCAACATTGAGGTGGGGGTTCTCGGTCATGAAGACGCCGTTGATGAGATTGTAGGCATCCATGATGGCGGCGACTTTCGCTTCGCGGACCGATGCTTCGAATGCCGGAAGATAGATTTCGCGCAGCGTGCGCTCATCGATGTCAGAGCTGTGATCCCGCCGGCCGTATTCCATATTGTTGCCGGCGAAATGCTTTGCGGTGGCCATCACCCCCTGCGATTGAATCCCCTCGATTTCTCCGACGGCGGTGCGCGAGGCAAGATACGGATCTTCGCCGAAATACTCAAAGTTCCGCCCGTTCATCGGCGCGCGATAAATATTCATGCCCGGCCCAAGGATCACGTGGACGCCGCGCGCCCGGGCGTCGCGGCCCATCGAGACGCCCACCTGGCGGGCGAGGTCTTCATCCCAGGAAGCAGCGAGGGCGATTCCCGCCGTGTACGCCGTCGAGGGGCCATACAC
>JBEKVL010001213.1:0-2042 GCA_049514055.1 Tepidisphaeraceae bacterium
GCCATACTGGCGACTACGAACAATGCCAACAGTTGTGTCTTCATATGCCTGCCTCGTGTTTCATCTCGGCGACGCCGCGGTCGAAGTACCGGCTGGCCGGATCGTCCGGGTCGATCGACGCCGTCTTGCGGGTCTTCTCCCCTTGCAACAGCGCGAAGATCGCCGGCAGCACCACCAGCGTGGCGATGGTCGCTCCGGCCAATCCGCCGATCACGGCCCGCCCCAGCGGCGCGGTCTGCTCGCCACCTTCACCCCATCCCGTCGCCATGGGCAACATGCCGGCGATCATCGCCAGGCTGGTCATGAGAATCGGCCGCAAACGGCTGGCTCCTCCTTCGACGGCCGCCTGTTTCACCCGCATGCCCTCGACCCGGTTGCGCTCGGCGAAGGTGATCAGCATGATCGCATTGGCCACCGCCACTCCCACCGCCATGATCGCGCCCATGAACGACTGGATGTTCAGCGTGGTGGCCGTCAGCCGCAGCGACACCGCCACGCCGGCGATCACCGCCGGCACCGTCAGCACCACGGCCAGCGAGAGACGCATGCTCTGGAAGTTCGCCGCCAGCAGCAGAAAGATCACGAGTACCGCCACGCCCAGGCCGGCGGTCAGGCCGTTGAACAACTCGCGCATCGGCGCCACCTGGCCGCGAACGGTGACGCTTACTTTCGGTGGCGGCGCACCAGCATCGCGCAGGGCGGCATCAACCCGGTCGGCCGCGCGGCCCAGGTCTTCGCCGGCGACGTTCGCGCCCAAAGTCAGCATACGCTGCATATTGTAGCGGTCATATTCACCCAGCACCGTGCCGTTGGAGACAGTCGCCACCTGCCGCAGTTGCAGACCCGGCTCGTTCGCCACCGGCAGGTTCCGCACTTCATCCAGCGAATTCATCCGTTGCACCGGCACCTGAACCTGCACCTGATATCCCACGCCGCTCCTGGGATCGGCCCAGAAGTTGGCCGCGGTATACCGGCTGGAACTGGTCGCCTCGGTCAGCGAACGCGCCGCCTGGTCGGCGGTCACGCCCAGCATGGCGCCGCGAGCCCGGTCAAAATCCACCTTGACAGCCGGATAATCGAGTTCCTGCTCAACCTGCAAGTCGCGCAGCGAAGGCACCCGTTGCAGGGACTCCTGCAGCGTCTGCGTGTATTTTCGTGCGGCGGCGAAATCCGTGCCGCTGACGGCGACCTCGATCGGCGTTGGCGATCCAAAACTCATCACCCGGCTTACGATATCGCTGGGCTCGAAGCTCAGGCGTATGCCGGGCAGTTCCTGCGGAAGTTTCGCGCGAAGCAGCTCCTTGAAAGCTTCCACCGGCACATGAGCGGCCGGGCTCAACTGCACCTGCAAGACCGCTTCCTCCGGGCCACTGGTCCAGAGGTGGATGAGGTTGACGGGATAGGCCGCCGGCTGCACGCCCACGAACCCCAGCGTGATCTTCACGTTCTGCTCGCCGCCCGCTTCCCGCTTGATCGCGGCCAGCGCCTGCAGGGCGTTCTGTTCCGTCTTCTCCAGGCGAGTCCCCGCCGGCGCCCGCATCCGCAGTGTGATCTGGCCGGTGTCCACCAGCGGGAAGATCTCGCGCCCCAGCGACCGGCCGACAAAGTAGATTGCCAGCCCTGCGCCCGCGAGATACGCCGGCACGACGATCCAGCGGAGCGAAACCATCACTGATGAGAACACGCCATAACCAGCCCGCAGCCTGTCAAAGAGCGTGCGGCGGTCGGTCTTCCCGCCATGACTCCAACGCAGCAGCCAAATCGACAGGATCGGCACCAGCGTGCTCGAAAGGATGTACGAGGCGGCCATAGCAAATGCCACGGCCAGCGCCAGCGGCACGAACAGGCTCCTGGCCGCTCCCTGCATGAACAACGCCGGAATGAATACCGCCACGATGCAGAGCATCGCCAGCAGACGCGGAACGGTGGTTTCGCTGGTGGCAGCCAGCGCCGCCCGCGCCAGCGGCCGGCCGCGCGCTACGTGCGTGTGCAGGTTCTCGATCGTGACCATCGCCTCGTCCACCAGGACGCCGACGGCCAGC
>JBEKVL010001214.1:0-2042 GCA_049514055.1 Tepidisphaeraceae bacterium
CGCATCTCGTCGAACCCCGGACCCACCACGCGAATGAAGTAGATGCCCCGCGCCACGATCCTGCCGCCCCGGTTCTTTCCGTCCCACCCGGTGGCATATTCGCCCGCATTCTGCGTCCCGTTTGCAAGCACGTTGACGATGTCTCCGCTGAGGGTGAACACCATGATGGAGACCTTTCCCGCCTTGGGCATCACGTAGTGCAGGTATGCCGACTCGCCGTTGGCCGGGTGGATCACGTTGTTGGTGATCGTGACATTGCCGCGCTGGGCGATGATGGAGTGGTAAGCGTATTCGAAGGGCCTGGCACTGCCCGGATTGTTCGGGTCTGCCTGGAATGCAAGGGGCAGGCGGACGGCCCCGCTTGTGAGCACGAACATGAACTGGAGAACAGCCCCGTCCTTGATCGCCGGATCGGCGGCGGGAATGGTGTAGTCCCGCAGGGCCCCATTTGCCGTCCCGGTGGCAAGTGCGGGAGTGCGCGCCTGGGGGTCACCAGGATAGTGAGCGCGGTCGCCGCCATTGTCGGGAGCGGGGGGTGGCGCCCAGAATGTTGACGCCGCTGTCGGAATCCACAGGTTGTTGAAGTCGAAGACGGCGGGCGGGTTCACGTCCCAGAACAGCTGCAGGGACGTGGCAGCATTGTCCAGGCCAGTCGCCGCCGGCAGGATCCGCGCCTCAAGCAGAGCATCCTCCGGCAGCAGCCAGTGGGTGCCGTCGAAGGTGGTGACCATGCCGACCCCGCCCCGCGCGGGATCGCGCTGCACGGTCGGGTTCAGCGCAAAGACCGGTGTGACAAAGCCCAATCCCACGTCGGAGATGTTGTGAGCGGGGGCGGTAAGCATCGCGTCGGCGCCGCTCGCCGGAAGGTTGCCATCGGGATTGGTGTTGGAATACGCCCCGGGATCACCTGAAAAGGTTGTATATGGTCCAGGACCCACAGATGGATAGACGAATTGAGTCGGATACGGCTTGGACCAGATCCCCGCGGCGCTTGCGGATATGGTTTTCGGCGAGCCACTGAGAATGTCGCCTGAAGCGAGGGCAGGGGGGGCGAACGTGACAATCGCGGCATGAGCCCCAATGCCGCTTGTCTCGACAGGTTGAACCGCTGTGATGATGGCGCCCGAGTAGGAAAAATTCGAGGTTCCAATCGAAGTCGCCCCGGCGCTGTCACCGTACGCGTAATCGGAGAAATGGACATAGGCCTGTGTAGTGTTGAGCGCGGCCGCGGTAAAAGTGATGACTGGTCGGGCGCCTCTCGCGGCCACATACTTCTTGACAACAGTGGCGGTGTTGTGGTCCACCAGGGCTCCTGCGGCTGTAAGGCTCGTGTTGGTCAATATCTGCCACGTGGGCGTGGCCCCAGTGTCTTCCTGTGACCCTTCATTCAGCAGGATGTCGAATACGTCGGTATTCGTCCCGACGGGCACTTGCTGGTAGCCATTCACCGTATACCCGTCCACCCGGACCTGAAAGCCGCCAAAGCTGCCGTTATGTGTGCTGCCGGGTTTGAGTTGGACGCGGATGCGGTCGATGCGGCCGTTGTTGTCGGTGTCCAGCGTCCAGCTCGCCACAATCGGGATGATGAACAGCCAGTTGGTGTTGTTCCCGTTGTCAACGCAGCTCGAACTCGCGATGATGGTGCCGGGTGTCGACGTACTCCAGGAGACGGCCGCCATGGAGACGCTTGCTGATGCGGCGTTGATGAACCACGGCAGCCCCGGGCTATCAGTTATGAGTGTCACCAGCGTCGTGCTGCTGTTTATTGTGAAGTTGCTTATGGTCTGGGTCTTGCCATTCTGGAATTTGATGGTCGTGCCGCCGGTGGTGCAGGTGAGGATATTCCAGTTGTTGCTGCCGTCAATAGTAACAGCACCGGGGGGGCTGGGCGCGGCGAACAACGTGACAGTGCCGGAGCCGGGGAGGAACGCGCCGGTTCCCGCCGTATTGTTCCAGAGACTGCCGTTCATGTTGATTGCATAAGACCCGGCGCTTAGGATTCCGCTCGTGATAGTCAAGGAGTTGGTGATCGTGATGTCAGA
>JBEKVL010001215.1:0-2041 GCA_049514055.1 Tepidisphaeraceae bacterium
CTTCACCGAGCGCACATCCCAGCGGGGAGAACAATACGCCGTCTCGTGCCCCTTCTGCGGCGACGATCGCGGCCGGCTCTACATCTCTTATATGTACGGCGTCTTGGACCCCGCGACGGGCCAGCGCAACTACGGCCTGTGGTGCTGCCACAACGAAGATTGCCACCAGGTCGAGGCCAACCGCGCAATGCTTCGCAGCCGTTTGGCGGTGCCCATCAGCCGCCGTTACGCGCAACACGTTGAATTGCCTGCCGCGCCCCTGACCCCATCCCAGCCCCAAGAGATCATCCTCCCCGAAGGTCTCACGCCGATCGCCTCCTTGCCCGCCAGCCATCCCGCTGCCGTCTACCTCACTAGCCGCGGCTTCGACCTCCAGTACCTCCAAGAGACGTGGGATATCAGCTTCTGCGACTGGTGCGTTGCCTGTCGCCCAGCAGCCACGAACCGCATTCTGATCACGGTCTACCGCCCCGCAAAGTTGTTCACGGCAAGCGACGCGCATACCCTGGTCCTCGGCGGCTGGCAGGCCCGGATTGTGCCTGGCCACGAGGTTCTCGGCGGCAGCGATGCCAAGTACCTGTCGGCAGCCGGCATGCAGAAATCGGAACTGCTCTACGGCCTGACTTTGGCGATCGCCGGCGACGGCCCAGTCTACGTCGTCGAGGGCCCGGCCGATGCTTGGCGCGTAGGCCCTGGTGCCGTCGCCCTCTTCGGCAAAGACCTATCGCAGACCCAGAAGCTACTCCTGGTCCACCACTTCGCAGGTCGGCGCATCGTGGTCATGCTCGACCAGGACGCGCACGAGGAGGCCCGCAAGATCCAATATGACCTGCGGCTCGCTCGCGGCCCCAGCGGAGGCGAAGTCCTGCTCGCAACCCTACCTCCAGGCCGCAAGGACCCTGGAGATTGCACCCCAGAGGAGATCGCGAACTGCCATGTCAAAGCGTAAGCTCGAAATCCTCGACGAATTCCGTTACGGCCCTCGCAGCGTGCTCAAACCCGGCGACAAATTCCGTGTCGGCGGCGGTCCAGTGTATATCACCGACGACGGCGTTGAGCATTCCGTAGCTGAGCGCGGTGTCTTCAAGTTCCGCCGATACTGCACGCAAGGCGCCCAACGGTGGCTGGAGGCATACACCGCCGATGGCAGCAGCATGGTCACGCTCTGGGTCGGCAAGCCCTGCAAAAGCCCAACGGTGCCCAACCTGCGGAAGAAGCCCTACAAGATCCGAAAAATCACCGAGACCAAGCGCCCCAGGAAGAAGAAAGCATGCCCCGTTACAAAACCATAAATTACGATGAACCCCTGCTGGTCGCCGTCGATTACGTCGTCGATGGCCCTCGCACCGCCGCCGCAGTCGCTGCCGGCAGATCCCGGCTCACCAGCATGAACTACCAGACGGCCGAAGGCGGGCTCCAGTCTGCTGAAGCCAACGACATTGCTGGTGTGCTGCAAAGCCTGGATGGCCGCCCGCGGCTATACAACGACGCTCTCTTCGGCCTAGCGGTCGAGGCGCACAACGATCTGCCATCGCCGTCCGATGTTGCCGACATCGACGACATCCGCACCATGCTCTGCCTGCTCTACGGCGGGGACCCTGGCGGGAACCAGGAACTTGCGATTGCTGGGGGGGAACGAGTGCGCGTCGCGCTTGCCCGTGCCAACAACCCGCTCGCTCTGTGTGCCCGGCTGTCGCAGCAGATTTTCGTCGCCGGCATGCACGACCTCTACCGCGAGATCGAATTGCCGGTGCTGGCGCCGGTGCTCGCTATGACGCTGGGCGGCCTGCCCGTCAATCATTCCGTGCTCTTGGGCATCCAGGAGAGTCACGAGACGCAGATGGAGATTGCCCATCGTATCCTTCAAGCCGACGCCGGCAGTTCCTTCAACCCCGACGATGCCGCCGCTGTCCGCCGCTTCCTCTATAACGACCTTGGCTTGCCGTGCCCCCTGGAGACCCGCCACGGCAACCAGGCCGTATCGAAGGCCGCCCTTGCCCAGCTCCTGCCGCTGCACCCGCTGGTTGCCCACCTCCAAACC
>JBEKVL010001216.1:0-2040 GCA_049514055.1 Tepidisphaeraceae bacterium
GGCCGAGCGGCGGCGGGATGCCGAAGCGGTGGATGGTCCCGGTCATGCCGATCGCCTCGCAGTAGCGCTGGATCTCGGGAAGACCCACCAGTTCCACCACCGTGCCCGTGCAGGTGTTGTCGCTCACGATGATCATCATGACAAGGCAGTCGCGGAAGGTGATCCGGAAACCGGGTGTGAGGTGCTGGAACGTCCCCGAGTCGTTGTCCTGGAACCGGGCCTCGATCGTCACCTTCTGGTCGAGTGAGAGCCTGCCGTCGTGGACGGCCTTGAGCGCGGCCATCAAGATCGAGATCTTCCGCGTGCTGGCCGAGGGCACGGGCGTGTCGCCGAGTCGATGCGTGCTTCGCCCGGTCTTGAGATCCTTCAGATACCAGGAGGTCTGAAACGGCAGGCCGTCGCAGAGTTGGTGCATTCGCTTGACAAGATCTTCCATCGTCACGGTCTCCTTCCGGGTCCCCTGCATGTTTTCTGCCCAATGCAGCTCGCCGGGCGCACTATCTGCTCGATGGGCCTGTTTGCTCCAAGACGTTCTCAGCCTAAGTCGTACGCCGCTTGCAGGTTGATCCGGAACTCCGGCGTGGTGTTCAGGGCCTGCGAGAGCAGCCACGCCGTCTCAAGGGTACCCCGCTTGCCACAGACGAGTTCGTTGATGCGCGGCACGGCACACGGAGGTGGGCTGCGAACGCGACCCGGGAGACGCCGCGCGCCAGTATCAATCACCGATTCGGCGGTTGATGTTTGGTTCTAGGCCTGAGCCAGGTACGCGACGTCTTCGATGGCACGGATCGCGCAGTCGCCGATCAGACTCCGAAGCCGGTCCTCCGTAAAGTGCTCGGACACGAAGCCGCCGCGGGTGCGGAGGTGTTCGGCGGTACTCTCGACCACCTCGTGGCCGAGGTTGGCGTACCACTGCCGGCGTGGTGCGACGGAGGTCGAAGCATAGACCGTGATCAACCGGGTCCCGGTCTCGGGGGCCAGCCGTCTCATTTCGCCGAGGACCGCGAGCTTGTCGCTCATCGTCCCCCAGGTGTTCGTCAGACAGAGCGCCGCGTCGAACCGGGATCGCAAGGGCACACGCGTGGCGTCCGCAACGAGGAAATGCAACGGCCCACCAGGGGTAAGTCGGTTGGCCTCGGCGATATACGTCCACTCGCAGTCGATCCCGACGCCCAAGGCGACGACGTCGCGCAAGCCGATGAGGTGTCGGCCCATGCCGCAGCCGAAGTCGACAACCCGCCCTCGCCGTGGGACGAGTTCCCGCACCAGCACTTCTTCGGCACGAAGAAACGCCCGGATCGCCTCCGGCTGCGTCGCCGGATCGAGCGCCTTGTTCAAGAGGCCAGCGGCATAGGCTTGATCGTTGCTCATCTCAGCCCTGGATAAGAACCCCGCGTTGCCGTTCCTGTCAGTCTATCCTGCGGATTCTGCGGTGCCGCCATTCCCCCGTAACCGGCCAGCCGTTACCTCGCCTCGAAGCAGTCCCGGCCGGGGTGGCACATGTCGAGCGAACAGAGGGTGTCGTCGGGGCCGAGGACGGTCACGGTCCGGGCGCACCAGCAGGAGCTTTCGGGCGAGAATTCGAAATGTTCCACCTCTTCTGGCTCGGCCAGGTAGAACGCCCGACTTCGCAGGCGCTTGCAAACGGGCATGCCGTTCTCGTTCATGCGTCACCTCCCGCCAGCGACCGGAGGGTCCGGCGCAGCAGGGTCTTGAGCAGCTCAACCTTGTACCCGTTCTCCGCCAGGGGCTGGGCGGAGGCGACGGCCGCATTCGCGACGGCCTCGATCGTCGCGTCATCGAGACCTCGTCCCAGCAGCGCCTGCTCCGCGGCGGCGGAGCGGAGCGGCACGGTCGTCACCGCGCCGAGAACGATCCGGGCCTCGCGGACGCGGCCTCCTTCCACGCGAAGCGCCACGGCGGTCGAGACCAGCGGCCAGTCGAACGCCGCCTTCTCCTTGACGCTGGCGTACGTCGAGCGCACGCCCGGGGCGGCCGGCACGCTGATGGCCGTCAGGATCTCATCGGGCTCCCCGGCGT
>JBEKVL010001217.1:0-2475 GCA_049514055.1 Tepidisphaeraceae bacterium
GGCGCAGCGTGCCGGTGGCATCGGGGTAGGTATTGCGGCCGAGCACCGCAAATCGCGCCCGGGCGATCTTGCGGCCTTCGGCGGCCTCGACGGACTGGATGTGCGCCTCGTGCCAATCCCGCTGCTGGCGGAGGAGCGGATCGACCTTGCGGGCCAGCACGATCAGCGGATCGTCGCACTGCGCGATCGCTGCCCGGCCGCCGCTTGCGAGCGTCTTACGATACTCCGGGTCGGCGAGTTTCGTGCCGGCAATCAGCTCGTGAGCCACGGCCTGGGGATCGCGTCCGGCGAGGACCGCGACGACGAACGGATCGGCATCGCCCAGGGCCTCGCGGGCGCGGGCCAGTTGTGTGCCGAGCAGGTGCTCCTCCAACTCGGGATAGATCGGGGCCTTGGAGAACAAATGCAGATCGAGCGATAGCAGCGATGAGTCGCGGAATTCCTCGTAGCGTTTGTCGTTGGGCTTCTCCAGTTCATCGGCCCGGCGGAGCAGCGTCAGGGCAATGTCGGCCAGGCGGCTGCCACTCAGGCTGTAATATGTCGACTGCTTCTGGCGCGTCGCCTCGGCGACGGCGGCGGCAATGCGATCCCACGACCCGGCGGCGTCCGACAGCTCCGGCCGGCGCGAGACTTCCTCGCGCAGCGCCGCCTCGGCGACTCGCAGGCGATCGAAGATGGCCGAGTCTCTTAACCCTTCGTAATAGCCGGTGCGGGCCTTGATGCCGTTCTCAACGCCGAAGATGCGATCCTTCACCTGTCTCGCCTGCTCGGCGCCGCGGGCGGCGTAGTCGTAGAGCGCCTTGCGGCTGGCCTGGCTCATCTGCATCGACAGCGGCAGGCGGTGGTCCCGTTCGTACTCGAGCTGCGCCACCGTGCGCAGCCGCTGGGTCGAGCCGGGGTGGCCGACGACGAAGACGAGGTCGTTCTCCTTCGGCCCGGCCGGGTTGAACTTGAAGTAATGCTCGGTGCGGGCCGGCTGGTCATTCTCGTAAACGCGGAAGAAGGCGAAGTCGAGATCGAATCGCGGGAAGGTGAAGTTGTCCGGATCGCCGCCATAGAAGGCGGCCTGGAACTCCGGGGCCATGACCAGCCGTACATCGGTGTACCTCTTGTAGCTGTAGAGCCAGTATTCCCCGCCGCCATAGAGCGAGACGACGGTGCAGCGGAGCCTGGTCTGGTCCGCGGCTTCCTTCTCGATCCGGGCGATCTCGGACTTGCGCTGGCGGTTCTGCTCGGCCACGGCCGACTTGGCATCAACAGCGCTCATCACCCGCTGCGTGACATCCTGCATCGACACCAGCACCGTCAGTTCCATGTCATGGCAGCGCATCTCCTGGGCGCGGTCGCCGGCGAAAAAACCGTTCTGGACGTAGTCGTTCTGCGGCGTGGACAGCTTCTGGAGCGAGCCGAGGGCCACATGGTGGTTCGTCAATACCAGCCCGTCGGGCGAAACGAACGCGCCCGAAGCCCCGCCCACATGCACGGCCGACAGCCGCGCATGTTCGAGCCACTGCGGCGACGGCTCGAAACCGTAGCGGGTCTTGAGGCCGGCCAACGGTGGATTGTCGAAGGTCCACATGCCCTCATCGCCGCAGCGCCCGGCCGGGGTAAGCGGAGCGGGCACGCGGGTACAAGAGGCGAGGCCGAGGGCGAGCACCAGGGCGAGCCGGGACATCCATTGCAGTGGTGAGGCCGAAGGGACGAAGGCACAAAGGCACGAAGGCACAATGCGGAGTTTCATGGCGGCGGATTATACTTGTTGAATCCGGCCGACGCGAAGCAGAAACAATGGTTCGGAGTACCGCCTTCAGGAGGTAGTACAAACGGGTGGCCCCACTTGCAACCTCATGGCCACTCCCAATGAAGTCCCGTGCGCCAGGTCTCCACCGACATCCCGCCGTCTGGCTGGACGCGAAGGGTAATGGCGCCGTTGCGGCCGGTGCGCACCAGCGGCGTCGAGCCAACGATCTGGTCGAACGCCACCTGCTTGCCGCTCAGCCGCATGGCGCTGCACGCCAGAATCATCTTCGGCGCGGCAGCTTTGACGAAGGCGGCCGAGGTCTGCTCGGCCGAACCGTGATGCGGGGCGATGAGGATGCTGGCAGAAAGATCGCCGGGATGCGCGAGCAGTGCCTCCTCCGCTTTGGCCTGAATGTCGCCGCAGAAGAGGATCGTCCGTCCGCGGATGTTGAGTTTGAGCACGAGTGACGCATCGTTGTCATGCCCCGACGGGGTTGGTGTCGGCCAGAGAATCTCGACGGATGCTTCGGGTTCGACGGCGAGTTTCGCCGGCCGGGCCAGGGTGTTCATGGGAACTCCGGCCAGCTCGATCTCGGCCTGCAAGAGCGACGCGGCATGGTTGTGGCCCGCATCCTGGCGGAACGTCGGACCCACGCAAACCTGGCCGACCGGCACCTGCCGCACCAGATCGCCGATGGCGCTGAAGTGGTCGAAGTTGGCGTGTGACAAAAAGAT
>JBEKVL010001218.1:0-2038 GCA_049514055.1 Tepidisphaeraceae bacterium
CCTTGGCCCCCAGCAGCTTGCCGATGTACCCGCGCGTGGGCTGGAGGCGTTTGGCGGCGTTCTTGATCGTCTTGCCGTCGCCGGCCATCACCTCAAAACCGTCGAAGCAGCCGGGAAGCTGCACCACCGGCGCGGGCAGCATTCGGCTTCGCAGGTAAACCACCACCCACTCGTCGCGGTCATTGACACGCACGACGTTCCCGTGGCCGGTTCCCCAGAGGTGATCGGCCGGGTTCGGTTGAACAATGAAGTTGTCCTCGGGGAATCGGAACGGGCCGGTCGGTTTATCACCCATGCCGTAAATGATCCGGTATTCGGCGTACCCCAGGTTCCCGCCGCACATGTAATAGATGCCGTTCCGTTTGAACATGAACGGTCCTTCGACATACCCCTTCTTGAAATCCACGCGCGTCGTCGGTTCTTCTGTTGCCGAGAAATCGGGCTTGAGACGATTGATCGACTGGACGGGCCTGCCCCACACGAAATAGGGGGTGCCGTCATCGTCGATGAAAAACTCCGAGTCGATATCCTTGACGATGACCTTGTTGAAGGCGTCATGAAACGGGCCTTCCGGACTGTCGGCCACGGCGATTCGGCCTTCGCTGCCATTCAGTGTGTAGGGCAGCCAATATCGACCGTTCCGTTTTACCGGCACTCCCGGCGCCCAATTCCGCCGGCCGGTGATCTCGGGGAAACTCTCTCCCTTGAAACTCCAGTGGACGAAGTCCTGCGATTTCCAGACCACCCAGCGTCCTGTGGGCCATCCGAAGCCGTCAGTGGTGGCATAGAGATAATGTAACCGCTCAGACCCTGCTGCGAAACCGTGAGTTCGTCCGATAATAGGAATGTGAGTGAACTGTTGCCAATTCCCGCCCCCGGTTGTCTGCAATGTGCCATCCTAGCCAGGATGGTGCTGGAACTGCAAACGCAGGTGAAAGCCTTGCAGGCGGAAGTGCGCGACCGCAAGGCCCGGCTCAACACCCAATACGGTTCACTTTAGGCGCAAGAAAGAAGCCTCCGATTGCCGATAGTTGTCTTACCAACGCTATCGCAAGGAGGCCTTATGCTTGAGAAGAAGATCGGCCAGGGAAGGCGGAAGTCTTCAACCGGAATCTGGACGGATCAGCATGTTCCGTTGCTGGAGGCGGTCAGCCGCCACATTTCCCCCCTCAGCAGTACATGGTGTCCTGGCGCGAACCGGCCGGCGCGGGGCGCGCCGCCGGAAGTTGCCGGCGGCGGCCGTGGTCTGGCTGGTCATCGTCATGGGCCTGCGGTCGGACCTGGACCTGCCGGCGATGTGGCGACAGGTCTGCGGCACCCTGACCACCCTGCTGTTGACCCTGCTGGGCAAGAAGCCGCCGTGCAAGGCGGCCATCGCCCAGGCTCGGCGGAAACTGAGCTGTCGTCCGCTGCGGCAATTGTTCCGCCAGACGGCCCGGCCGGTGGCGACGGGCCAGACGCGCGGGGCGTTCTACAAAGGCCTGCGGATGCTGGCCATGGACGGGGATGATTACAAGGTGGTCGACACCCCGGCGAACGCCCGGGCGTTCGGCCGGCCCTCGACCCGGCGCCGGGAAGGCAAGTTGCCGGCGGGGTATCCGGTGATCCACACCATGCGGCTGATTGAAGTGGGCACGCGCATCTGCCTGGAGGCGTTGGTCAAACCCTATGGCACCAATGACCATACGGGTGCGGCGCCCTTGCTCAAGGCGGCCAGTCCGCAGGATCTGGTGCTGTGGGATTGTGGCTTCTACAGCTATCGGGCGATGCGTCAGGCCGGGTTGGAAGGCAAGTTCTTTCTGGGGCCGGCGCCCGCGCATGTCGTGCTGCGGCCGATTGAACGGCTGTCGGATGGTTCGTATCTGGCCAAAGTGTACCCAGATCCCAATGACCGGCGTGACGGACGCAACGGGTTGCTGGTGCGGGTTCTGGAGTACACCCTGGACGATCCAACTCTGAACGGTTACGCCTGCTCGATGATCTCGTGCGGTCCACCGGGACCGGCTGCAATGCCAGCATCATGTTCCTTTTCGCCCGC
>JBEKVL010001219.1:0-2036 GCA_049514055.1 Tepidisphaeraceae bacterium
CTCGATGCCTTTCCTGGCCACATCGACCCGCTTGGCGTCGGACTTGTCCATCGACAGCGCAAGGGTGTAGAGGTTGAACGCCTGGCTGAACCTGCTCACGCCGATGAGATTTTCAAGCTTCTCCCATTGTTTGCCGATCATCTCCTGGTTGGCGGCGGTCATCTTGTTTTCCAGGTCCTTGGCCTGCTTGCTGGCAATGTCGATGGCGGCGGCGTAAACCTTGTCGACGGCCTCGGCGACGGGACGGACCTGGGACTGCGTCTTGGGGTTGGTGGGCCAGTATTCCATGACGTTCAGCGCCCGCTTGGTGCCGAAATCGACGAGCTGCTTGTTGAGAGCCATCAGCTTGGCGGGATCCTTGACGATCTTGAGGACGTTGTCGACGCCGGCGGAGATGTCCCTGATGATCTGGCCCCGCTGCTTGGGGTTGAGCTTGGGGTCTTCGAGTTGCTTGAAAGCGGCGACGGCCTTGAACTGGGCGCGATCTTCGGGCGAAAGCTTGCGCTTCTCGAAAAGGTAGTCGCGCAGTGTCCCCATCTCGCGGCCGGCGATTTCCATCAGCACCCGGTCTTCGTCGGTGAGCATCGCGGGCAGGCCGAACCTGGGATCGGCGACGGAGGCCGGTGCCGGCGTGGCAACGGCGACCTTGGGCGTGGCGGCCGGAGCCGCGGGCCTGGGTCTGACGGGATCGGCGGCCGATGCCGTCAACGTCACGGAAACCACTGCGACCGCAACGGCCAGGGCCGACTGCTTGAATGTGTTGTTGTGCATGGCTGCTTCTCGGATTCAATGTGCCGTCGAGAACGCGATCTTGGTGAACTGCGCCTCGAGGGCGGCGCCGTAGACCTCGACCAGGTGCTTGTACTTGGTCTGCCGGCCGGGATTGATCACGACCTGTATCTTGTCCGTGGGCGTGTTGGCGCTGTTGAGCTCTTTGCGCATCTTCTCGAGCTGCGCGATGAGCTGCTCGCGGTTGTTCTGCACCATCACGCGACCGGCCTGCGCCGCCCACATGTCCTGAGTCATGCCGTCGGCGCCCGGGCGCGTGAAGCTGTCCACGCGGATCTCGAGCTGCTGGTCTTCGAAGGCGCTTTTCTGGTCGGGTGGATTGCCGCCGACGCCCTTCTTGGTGACCGGAATGTTGCTCTGCAGATAGTGCATGCCGGCGGTGAACGTGCCGGTCAACATGAGGAAGATCAATATGACCATCACGATGTCCACCAGCGGGGTCATGTTGGGCCCCGAGTCGTAGTGGACTTTCTGTGCGGCTTTCATTTTCATGGTTCGTATTCCTTGTGGTCTGCCGTGTATTGCCTTTCGCTGCCGTTCGTAGGATCCGCTTCAGCGGACCCCACCGGGCCGTGTGGACTCTACTCGCCCTTGACCGTGACCACGTTGGCCTGCTTGCGCGTGGCGAAGTTGACGTTCTTCGCCTGCGCCTCGGCGGCGCAGATCAGCACCGGCTCGAGGTAGCGGTAGTCGAGGTTCTCATCGGCACGGATGATGACCTTGAACTCCGCGTTCTGTCCCTTGAGATGTTTGAGGAAATTCGTCAGCGGCCGGTTGCCGCTGGCGAGGTCGATCACCTCGATCCGCTCGAGATCGCCTGTCGTCGGATTGAGCATCGTGACCGTGGGAACATCACCCGTGGCCGGTTTGAGCACGTTCAGGGCGATGGTGTTACCGAGGTCCTTGAGCTCGATGCCCAGCAGGCTGATCGGAAGCTGGATGCTCTTGTCTTCGCCCGTGTTGACGCCGATTTTGGCGACCAGCATGTAGAAGATGATCAGACACATCACGATATCGATGAGCGGCGTCACGTTCGGGTGCATGTCGTGAGACGCCGGCATTTTCATGTCTTTCATGGCTTGACTCCTTTCGAGGTCGGGATTTCAGATATCCAATCTCCAATCTCCAATCTCAAATTTGAAATCCGAAATCCCCAATTCACTCATCAGCCCTGCTGCGCGGCCGGGTTGGGACCGGGGGCCGGAGCCTTGCGGACGGCCGGCGCGGGAGCCGGGGCCGGGGCCGCG
>JBEKVL010001220.1:0-2036 GCA_049514055.1 Tepidisphaeraceae bacterium
CCGGTCACGTCGCCGTAGAGATAGAGCGTCTCCCGGCCATCGGGGTAGACGACGGCGGTGAGGCGGGAGTTGTTCGCGCCGTCGGCCATCTCGGAATAAGTATACCGCACGACGGGCGAGAGGGTGACGACGGGGCCGCAGTCGCTCTGGTGTTCGGCCGTGAGCTGGCCCAGGCCGTTGTACTCGTCTTTGACCTGGTTCACGACCGTCGTGCCGCTGGTGTCGCTGTAGCTGGTGAACAGTTCCGGCAGGCCCTGGGTGTTGAAGGTGTAGCCCAGGCGGCGGACGGAGCCGTCCACGCCGCTGCCCAGAGTGGTGACGATGTCGGCGGTCTCGCGGCCCAGGAGGTCATAGTTGGTAGCAATGGACGGTGCCCAGTTGATCCTGCTTGGCGGTCTGCTCGCCGATGGCGTTGTAGGAGAAGAGCTGGCGGTTGGTCGTGCTGGCGTTGCCACTGCTGGCATCGGGGTATTCGACCTTGGCCAGCAGGTCGTTGGAGGCCAGCCCGCTGGGCAGGGAGTCATTGGGGCTGACGCCGTAGATGTAGGCCGTGGTCTGGTGCTGGTCGTCGGGCAGGACGGCGGTCATGGTCAGCGTGTGGTCGTCGCCGTCGTAGGTATACTCGGTGGTGATGTTCTGCGAACCGGTCAGCACGTCGTTGCTGTCATTGCCATCGTTGTCGTAATCGACATAGTTCTCGATGGTCTTGGTGGTGTGACTGAGGGCGTCGAACTCGGTCTTGGTGACAATCCCCTTGGGGTCCGTGACGGTGTCGTTCAGCCCGGCGGCGTTGTAGGTGTAGTCGGTGCGGAGGACGGTATCGGAGCGTGCCGGCACGGAAGCGGGTCGCCCGGCGACGCCATCATTGTTCGGATCGAGGTCCGCGCCGGCCCCGCTGCCGTCGAGCGTGCCGCCGTTGGTGCCGAAGTTCACGGTCGATGAAAGGCGGCCGGCCCCGTCGTAGTACCAGGCCTGGTAGCTGACGCGGGCCTTGGCGGTGGAACCTGTTGAAGACGGGTCGCCCAGCGCACCGGTGGCGGTGGCGTCATCGAACCGCTGGCGATCGATCTGGAAGATGAGGTTCCCGTCGGCGTCATACTGGTCGTCGGTCTCTTGCAAAACGATGTCGCCGCTGACGTTGCCGGCGTCGAACCAGTTGCCGCTGGTTCCGGGCGCGGCATCGCCGCCGCCATCGGTGATGTAGGAGGTGGCGAGGCGGCCGGCGGTGTCGTAGGCGTCCTTTTCGACGAGTCCGCCCGGCTGGGCGGTTTTGATCACATTGCCGTTCTGGTCGAACCAGATGAAGCTGTCGAGTGAACTAGTGGAGACATTGCCGCTGGACGGATCGACGCTGAAGACGTGGCTGGCGAACTCCCGGCCCAACTCGTCATACTGGGCCGTCGAGTCGGCGCGCAGCAACGAGGCGTCGGGGGCGTTCGGGACGCCGTTGGTGCTGGTGATGGTGACGGCATCGCCATCGTAGGCGCGGGTTTCGATTGCTTCGTCGAGGTTGTCGTAGATCGTGAAGCTGATGGGATGGGTGTTGTCGGTGGTGTACTCGGTGGCGGTCGTGGTGTACGCGGAGTCGGTGTAGGTCACGCCGGACTTGGTTTCCACGAGGCGGTCGCGCCAGTCGTAGTAGTACAGCGTGGCCCGTTCGCCGGTATTGCCGTTGGGGAAGACGATGGCGCGGGTCAGGTTGCCATCGCCGACGCCGCCGTTGTCGTACTGGTCTTCCGAGACTTTCACCATGTTGTTGCCCGTGGCGTGGTTGCCAGTCGGGTCGGCCGCAGTGGCACCGCTGTCATTGGTGCCGACCCAGGTGCTGAGCGTGCGGCCGAGGTCGTCGAGGACCAGCCGGGTGATGGTGCCGGAGGGAGCGAGAACCCGGATCAGGCGGTTCTGGTCGTCGTAGCATTGCATGGCCATGCCGATACAGGCGGCGGCATCGCCACCCGCCATGGTCTTGATCTTGTCCTGGGCGGACGTGTCGATCTGAACCAGAGTGCCTTCAGGAATGACGACATCGGTCCAGT
>JBEKVL010001221.1:0-1458 GCA_049514055.1 Tepidisphaeraceae bacterium
TGTCGGTGGTGGCAAAGGCTTCGAGCGGGGCAGTGTAACTGGCCGAGAAGCTGGTTCCCGCCCCGGGCGCCAGCGTAATGGGCCCCAACACCGGAGTGTTCGGGGCCGGCTGATTATCAACCACCAGGACATTGGTCAGGGTAGCATTGCCCGTGTTGGTGACCGTGCCGGTGAACACGAGCACGCCCCCTGCCGTCACCGGCTCGGCCGGACAGGCCTTGGTTATCGCAATGCCGGGCGTGGTCAGGATGGGACAACTGGAACTGGCGGCGTTGGTCACATTGACATTGCAAAGACTGGCGGCGCGGACGGTCGAGGTGCTCGCCGCGTTGCCACTCGCCGGGGCGGTGTAACTGCCGGTGAAAGGGACCGACGCGCCGGGCCCCAGCGTCAGCGGACCGATGAGCGGAGTGTTGGGAAGCGGCTGATTGTTCACCACAAACACACTGGTCAAGGTGATATTGCCCGTGTTCCTGACGCTGCCGCTGTAGGTGAGCAGGCCGCCCGGACTCACCGGGCCTGGCGGGCAAATCTGGGTGATGGCGATGCTCGGAACGGTGATGATCGGGCAGGTGGCCGAAACGGTGCTCCTGACCACGATGCCGTTGAGGATGTCATCGCCGGTGGCGATTAGGGTGTCGGTGGTGGAACAGGCATCAAGAGCGACAGTGTAGCTGGCCGCGAAGCTGGCTCCCGCCCCGGGCGCCAGCGTAATGGGCCCCAACACCGGAGTGTTCGGGGCCGGCTGATTATCAACCACCAGGACATTGGTCAGAGTAACATTGCCCGTATTGGTGACCGTGCCCGTATAGACCAGCGTGCCACCTGCGGTGACCGGCTGAGGCGGGCAGGCCTTGGTAACCGCAATTGCAGGCGTGGTCAGGAGGAGACAACTCGAACTGACGGCGTTGGTGACACTCACATTGCAAAGACTCATGGCGCGGACGGTCGAGGTGCTCGTCTCGTTGCCGCTCGCGGGCACGAGGTAACTGCCGGTGAAAAGGGCGGAGGCGCCGGGCGCCAACGAGGCGACAACCAAGACCGGCGTGGTCCCGCTGCGGTCATTGGTCACCACGATGTTGGTCAAGGTAATGTTGCCAGCATTGCTGACGCTGCCGCTGTAAGTGAGCAGGCCGCCGGGATTCACCGGATTGGCGGGACAGGTTTGGGTGAGAGCGAGCAGCGGCATCGTGGCGATGGGACAGGTGGTCGTATTGCTATTGGTTATCCAGGTGCCCTTGCAAGTCTCCTGGCCGGTGGCGGCGACGGTGACCGCGCAGATGTTGGAAGCCACGATCAAGCTGCCGGCGTATGCTTCCGACTGCCCCGGAGCCAGGTCAATGGGTCCCAGCAAAGGCAGGTTCTGGCCCGCCTGGCTGCTGAACACGAGGACATTCGTTAAAATGGCGTCCCCCGTGTTGGTGACGAAACCGCTGAAGTTATACAAGCTTCCCATTG
>JBEKVL010001221.1:1474-3510 GCA_049514055.1 Tepidisphaeraceae bacterium
TCACATTGCTGCCGGAACAGCGGTCCTGGCCGCGCGCGGTGAGGGTATCGATGATCTCGCAACAAACCAACGGAGCGGTGTAACTGCCGGTGAAGTTGATGAAGGCCCCCGGCGCCAGGGTGATGGGGCCAATGACCGGCGTGTTGTTGGTGGGCTGGTCGGTGACGACGGTGACATTGACCAGCGTGACATTCCCCCGATTGGTGACCATGCCGAAGAAAATGAACTGGCCGCCGTGCGCGGTGGGTTGCGGCGGGCATTGCTGGGTGACGCCAATAAGCGGCGTGGTGGTAACCGGACAAGCGGCCGTCGCGCTATTGGCCACGGGCGCGTTGCCGCAGACATCCAAACCGCTGGCGGTGACCGTGTCGTTGCCGCAGAAATCGTGCGGAACGATGTAGGAGGCGGCATAGGGAGCAGATTGGCCGGGCGCCAGGTCCGTCGGGCCCAGCAGGAGGGAACCGGCGGCGGGCTCATTATCGACCACCGTTACATTGATCAGCGTGATGTTGCCGGCGTTGCTGACGGTGCCGCTGTAGGTCAGGAGATCTCCCGGCCGCAGGACCCCCGGGGCGCACACTTTGGTGACGACGATGGCCGGGGAGGTGAGCACCGTGCAAGTGCCGGTGTCGGTGTCGGTGACGGTGGCCCCGCCGCAGCCTTGGCCGCGGGCCTCGACGGTGAGCCAAGCGACGCAGCAGTTTAGGGGCACGACGTAGCTGCCGGTGAAGTTGGTCGAGGCGTGCGGCGCCAGGGAAGCGGCGGTTAAGACCACCGTGTTGGCCACGGGCCAATTGTTGACGACGACAATGTTGGTTAGCGTGAGGTTGCTCGCATTGCTGACGGTGCCGCTGTAGGTCAGGGTGCCGCCTTGCACTGGCGGTGTGGGGGGACAAGTCTGGGTCACGACGATGGCTGACGCCGTCAGAATGGGACAAGTCGCGCTCGCCGTGTTGGTGACGGCGATGCCGCAGGCACTCCAGCCGATGGCGGTCGAGACGCTCGTGCTCGAGCAATTGGTGGGCGCCACATAGCTGCCGGTGAAATTGGCGACGGCGCCGGGGGCCAGCAAGGGGGTCGTGAAGACCGGCGTGGTTCCGCTTAGGTTATTCAGGACCTCCACGTTGGTGAGGACGATGTTGCCCGTGTTTTGCACCGTGCCGCTGTAAGTCAGCAGCTCACCGGAAATCGCCGGAGTCACCGGGCAGACCTGGGTGACCATAATGCTCGGCGTGCTATTGAGCGGGCAGGTGGCCGACGCGGTGCTGGTCACCGTGGCTGCGGTGCAGTTGTCGCTGCCCGTGGCGGTGACGGTGCTGCTAACCGAGCAGGCGTCGATGGGCGCGGTGAAGCTCACGGTGAATTTGTTCTCGGCGTTGGGCGCCAGCGTCAGCGGACCAATGACCGGCGTGTTGGGCGCCGGCTGGTTGATGACGACAAACACATTGTTGAGCGTGACGTTGCCCGTATTATGCACGGTGCCGGAGTAAGTGATGGGGCCGCCCGCGCTGGCGGACACCGCCGGACAGGCCAGCGTGACCGCGATGGCCGGGGCGGTGGTGACCGCGCAGGTGGTCGAAACGGTGTTCGTGGCCGCAGTGGTTCCGCAAAGGTCCTGGCCAGTTGCGGTGAAGGTGGTAGCGACCGAGCAGGCATCGGCGGGAACGGTGTAAGTGCCGGTGAAGTTGACGGACGCGCCGGGCGCGAGCGCCGCCGCCGAGAACACGATCGTGTTGGGCGCGGGCCGGCTGCTGACCACGACCACGTTGGTCAAGGTGATGTTGCCGGTGTTCTGCACCGTGCCGCTATAGGTCAGCGAACCGCCAGACAGTACCGGCGTGGCCGGACATGCCGCCGTCACCGCGAGCCGCGGCGTGGTCAGGATGGGACAGGTTGCGCTGGCAGAATTGCCGACCCCCACGCCGCAGATGCTCGAAGCGGCAACGGTCAAGGTGTCGGCCACCGAGCAATTGGTCGGCGCCGGATAGCTGCCGGTGAAGTTGGCCGCCGCGCCGGGCGCCAGAGAAACCAGGGTG
>JBEKVL010001222.1:0-2034 GCA_049514055.1 Tepidisphaeraceae bacterium
AGACTCCGCTGGCGGAGAAGTCGGGGCTGGGGGCCAAACTCGCCGCGGACAAATTCGTGACCTTCGTCGAGATCCTGCCTCCCCGTGGCGTGGACGCGGCGAAGGAAATCGCCGGTGCGCGCCTCTGCGCCGGGCACGGCATCGACTGCATCAACGTGCCCGACGGCCCGCGCGCCAGCGCCCGCATGAGCGCCCAGGTGACCTGCCAGGTCATACAGCAGCACGCCGGTATCGAGGCGGTTCTGCACTTCTGCTGCCGCGACCGCAACATCCTGGGGATTCAGTCCGAGCTGCTCGGCGCGCACGCCGCGGGAATTCGGAACCTGATCTGCATCACCGGCGACCCGCCGCGCATGGGGACGTACCCGGCGGCGACGGCGGTGTTCGACGTGGACGCGGTCGGGCTGGTGAACATCGTCGACAACCTCAACCACGGCCTCGATATCGGCGGCAATCCCATGGGTTCTCAGACCTCGCTCGTCATCGGTGTGGGAGCGAACCCGGGAGCGCTGAATCCGGAGGAAGAGGTTCGCCGCTTCGAATGGAAGGTGCGCGGCGGGGCTGAGTACGTGGTCACGCAGCCGGTCTTTGACCTGGAGCTGCTGGAGCAGTTTCTGGAGCGGATCGCGCGCGTGCGGATTCCCGTGATCGCCGGCATCTGGCCCCTCATCAGTTATCGAAACGCGGAGTTCATGGTGAACGAGCTTCGCGTGTCCGTTCCGCGGGAATACCTCGATCGCATGCGCGCCGCCGACACCGCCGAGAAGGCGCGCCGGGAGGGTGTGGCCATCGCCTGCGAGATGGTGCGGCGTGTGCGGCCCATGGTGCAGGGTGTACAATTAAGCGCTCCCTTCGGCCGCTACCAGATGGCAGTTGAGGTCGCGGATGCCGTCGGGCCGCACTAACAAACGAATCCTGTGGCTACCGACCTTATTGAAATCAACCCGGAAGCGCCCGCTCCAAAGGCCATCGAGAGAGCCGCCTCTGCCATCCGAAGAGGAAGAGTCGTGGCCATCCCCACCGACGCTCTCTACCTGGTCGTGGCGGACCCTTTCAATCTGCACGCCGTCGGGCAGGTGTTCGTGGCCAAGGGCCGCGAGATTCACCGGTCCCTGCCCCTGCTTGTGGCCGACGTGTTCATGGCCGAGGAACTCGGAACTGATTTGTCGTCGCGCTTCTATCTGCTGGCGAGGCGTTTCTGGCCGGGCCCGCTGACTATCATCGTCCCGGCATCGGCCAAAGTGCCTCTCAAGGTGACCGGCAACACGGGCCGGCTCGCGTTGCGCCAGAGCCGCTCCAAGGTGACCGGCGCCCTGCTCGAGAAACTGGGGCCGCCCCTCATCGCTACCAGCGCAAACATCTCCGGCCAGCCCACCTGCCACAGCGGCATCGAAGTGTTCGGCCAAATGGACGGCCGTCTCGACCTGGTGCTCGATGGCGGGCTGTGCACGGGCCTTGGCAGCACCACAGTTGATATCACGGAAGCGTCTTGGCAGATGATCCGGGAGGGGGCTATCCCTCAAAAGGAAATTGAGGATTGCCTGAAAGTGCAGTGAAACGTTTACTGCGGTCTGTTTCCCTGCTGGCCGCTCTCCTTGTTCTGGCCTTCGCGCAACAGGCGCCACCGGAAACCAAGACACAGCTTCTCTGGCCGGATGGCGCGCCGGGCGCCGTGGGCACTGAGGACCTGGACCGGCCCGCGTTGACCATCTATTTTCCGCCTGCTTCGAAAGCCGTCGGGGCCGGCGTGGTGATCTGTCCCGGCGGGGCATATACACAGCTTGCGATGGATCACGAAGGCCGCCAGCCTGCCGAATGGCTGAACTCGTTGGGCGTGGCCGCGTTCGTGCTCAAGTACCGGCTCAGCCCGCGGTACCACCATCCGGCGCCCCTTCAGGACGGGCTGCGTGCCATGAGGCTGGTGCGCTCTCAGGCGAAGGAGTTCGGCGTCGCTCCGGATCGCATCGGCATGATGGGCTTCTCGGCGGGCGGGCACCTGGCCTCCACTGTCGGCACTCACTTCACGCCCGGCGA
>JBEKVL010001223.1:0-2033 GCA_049514055.1 Tepidisphaeraceae bacterium
CCGTTTGACTTGGCTCAGTCCTTGGGGATTCCTGGAGACGTGACTAGCCCACTCGTTGTCGAAGCAATCAAAGATGTTGTCCATCGAGCCGGAGAACGAGGCATTTTAGTTGGCAGTTTCTCAGTGACGCCTGAACAGGCACAGAGAGACATCAAAAACGGCATACGCTTCATAGCCTTCGGCACGGATACCATGATCATTTCCAGACGGTTTCAGGAGCTGAGGGCGTCGATCTTGCCCACGATGGTCACTGGCTGAAGCGTGTTATCCCGGTCGCAGTTAGACACAGCCGCGGTCTACGGGCTGGGGCATTCCGGAGAGGTAGTCGCCCGCGCCGTGGCAGGGATGCCCGTCGCGGACCAGCCCTTCGTATTCACCAAGTGCGGCCACGTCTTCGCATCGGGGCCTGGAGCTTGGTGTGCCGGAGAGCACTCCGCCGATCGAAGAGGCCGACGGTGTGCCCGCCATCGAACGGCGAGATCTACTCGGCGGGCTCGTCCACGAATACATGAAGGCCGCATGATCGAGTTTTCGCACCCGACGGGACCGGCGGGGACGGGCCCGTCATCGTCTTCGAGGCGACCGGCGTGCCGGCTGTTCTAAGGGCGGCCATAGACCTCGTCGCGCCGTCCGGCACGGTCGTCGTGGTCGGACTCTCGACCGAATCCTTGCCGATCCCGATGGTCCTGTTCACTCGTAAAGAGTTGACGGTCGTCGGTTCGAGAGACAACGCCGGCGTCTTCGGGGAGGCCGTCGATCTGGTTCGAGGGAACCGCGAGCGCGCGGCGAAGTTGATAACCCACCACTTTCCGTTCGATCGCGCGCCGAACGCGTTCGAGCTCGCCTACACGAGCCCGGCGACGACCGAGAAGGTGATCATCACCTTCTCCGAGCCAGTTCAACAGCCGCGAAGCGAAGTGCCACGCCAAGCGAGACAACCCTAATGAGCAGCCCCTACTTCGTGCGTGTCAAGACCGAGACGCCGTCCCGACTCTGGGTCAACAACCCCACAAGCGCAGAGATCGATCTGGCGTTGGCACCGGGCGCCATTGGGTGCACGACCAACCCGGCGTTCGGTGGTGGCCTGCTCAAACGAGCCCCGGAAGAGATCCGGCCAGTGATCGAGGACGCCGTCCGAGACTCGGCTGACGATGCGCGATCAGCTGACCTCGTCCAGCAACGCCTCGTCGCCCGGATTGCCCGGCGGTTTGCGCCCCTGTTTGAACAATCCAACGGCAAGGAGGGGTTCGTCTCCATCCAGGGCTCGCCGGAGGTCGACAACAACGGCGCCCGCATCCTGGAGGAGGCTCACGAGGGCCACGCAATCGCGCCGAACGCGACGCCGAAGATCCCGGCGACTTCGCCCGGCTTCTACGCATTCGAGCAGATCGTCGCCGCTGGCTACCCGTCCATCGTGACCGAGGTGTTCAGCCTTGCCCAACTCGTGTACGCCTGCGAAGCGTACGTACGAGCCACCTCACGGAGCAAGGCCCGACCGCCCTTCTTCATCAGCCCGATTACAGGCATCTTCTGCGACTACCTCAAGAAGGTGGCAGCCTCGGCGGGGATCCAATGCAAGCCCGCTGTCATCGACTGGGCCGGCGTTGCGCTAGCCCGCGCCTGCCAGACCATCGTCGAGCAACGCAAGTACCCTGTCACGCTGCTATTCGGCGGAGCCCGGACCACGCAGGATTTCACCTCATTGGTCGGCGCGGCCTCGGCGGCAACCATCAACTACAGCACGGTCGCCGAGATTGTCGCAATCGACCCTCCGGTGGAGGACACGATCCACAAGCCTACCGACCCGGCCATCCTCGCCCAGTTGAGGGCGGCCTTCCCCGACTTCCGGCGTGCCATGGACCCCGTCGGACTAGAGCCGGCGGAGTTCGAGGAATTCGGGCCCGTTCAGCACTTCCGCGACAACTTCATGACGGGCTGGAAGGCCGTCCGCGCGGCTATCGCCGAGGAGCGACTCGCGGCGACAACCAGATAATCGACCGGTCCTCTCCTCCCTGGCCGAGGCCGGCGGATCG
>JBEKVL010001224.1:0-2031 GCA_049514055.1 Tepidisphaeraceae bacterium
GAGCACCAGAGTTGCGGCACCAACGTCGGTCTCATGCACCTCTATTGCACTTTCCTTCGGCGGCAGTCCGACTTCGAGCAAAGTCATGCTCTATCAACCTTTCCGGCTAGTCTCAAACGCTTTTGGAGTTGCGGCCGATATGACAGAGGCGTTGGCAGCAACTTTAGCGGCAAAACTACATGAATGCAGGACCCATTCCCCTCCTACTCAATGCTCCTTGGCGGCGGCTTGGCTTCGGGCGGGGTGCCGAGGCGCATCACGCGGTCGGGAGAGACCAGCTCGTCGAACTCCGCGTCGCTCAACATGCCGTGATCGACCACCAGGCGCCGTAGGCCCTGCTGGGCGTCTTCGCCGCCGGGACTGAGGTGCTCGGCCAGGTGCTCGGCCGCCTCGTAGCCGATCCGCTCGACCAGGGCGGTCAGGGTGGCTGTGCTGTTGTGGACGTGGCGGCGGCACTGGCCGCGGTCCGCCTCGATGCCGCACACGCACAGCCGCCCCAGCACGTCGCAGGAGCGGCTCAAGAGGTCGATCGACCCGAGCAGGCTGTCGGCCACCAGCGGCAGGAACGGGTTCAACTCCAGGTTGCCCGCCGAACAGGCTTGGAAGATCATCTGGTCGTGGCCCATTACGGCCATGGCCGCCTGGGCGACGCACTCGGGGATGACGGGGTTGATTTTGCCGGGCATGATCGAGGAACCGGCCTGGCGTGGCGGCAGCCGGACCTCGCCCAACCCGGCGTGCGGCCCGCTCGAAAGGAGCCGCAGGTCGCCGGTGATCTTCAACAGATTGCCCGCCAGCGTGCGAAGGATGCCGCTGACCTCGATGAACACGTCGGCATTTTGCGTGGCCTCGACGAGGTTCTCGGCCCGGGCCAGTCCCAGGGAGGTGATTTGGCGGAGCTGTTCGACGACGCGGAAGACATACTGTCGCGGGGCGCCGACCGTCGTGCCGACTGCCGTCCCGCCCAAGTTGACCACGCGGAGCCGCTCCTGGCACTTGTAGATGCGCCAGCGGTCGCGGGCGATGGCCTCGGCATAGGCGGACATCTCGTGCCCGAGCGTCACCAGCACGGCGTCTTGCAGTTCGGTGCGGCCGATCTTCACCACGTCGGCAAACTGTTTCTCTTTCTGCTGGAAGGCTTCCAGGAGGGCAATGACCGCGGGCTCCAGGGCCCGCAGGGCCTCGATGGCCGCGACGCGCAGCGCCGTCGGATACGTGTCGTTGGTCGACTGGTGGAGGTTGATGTCGTCGTGGGGGTTGACGGCGTCATAGTCGCCCGGGGGGCGGCCGAGGAGTTGGAGGGCCCGGTTGGCCAGCACCTCGTTCACGTTCATGTTGGTCGAGGTGCCGGCGCCGCCCTGGAGGGCATCGACGATGACGTGGGCGTCGAGCTTGCCGTCAATCATCTCTTGGCAGGCGGCCTCGATGGCGGCGAACTTGGGTTCGTCCCAGGAGCCCAGCTCGTGGTTGGTCCGGGCCGCGGCCAATTTGACGGCCCCGTAGGCGTGGATCAGCCGGGGGTGTACCGGCCGGCCGGCCACGGGGAAGTTTTCCACGGCCCGCAACGTATGGATGCCCCACAAGGCGTCGGCCGGCACCTCGCGCTGGCCCAGGAGATCGGTTTCCGTGCGTCTCATTAGTGGCTGGTGGCTGGTGGGTGGCAGGAAGCACGAAATCGGAAGCACGAAATCCTAAACAAATCCAAAATCCAAAATCCAAAATCCAAAATCGCGCTAAAACGCCTTTTCCGCCTTCACCCCTTCGTCCTTGCTCTTGTACATCTTTTGCATCTGCTCGACCTGGATGTCCTGCCTCGCCTTGTTGAAGCCCTTGACGTTTTCCAGCAGGGCGTCTGCCTTTCCGGCCTCCATCTTGGGTGCCGGCGCCGGCGGGGCGGCGGCGCCAGCGGGCTTCTCGACACACGCAGGCTGCGCGCAGACGGGTTTCGGCGGCGCCAGATCCGTCTTGCCCCGGAAAAAGGCGTAGCGGCTCGGATCGATCTGGGCGATCACCGTCGAGGCGCCCTTGATC
>JBEKVL010001225.1:0-2031 GCA_049514055.1 Tepidisphaeraceae bacterium
GGACACACCGATCGCATGATTGCATGCAGCCAGGAGAAGACAACTCGCAACGACACCCAGCGGAATCCATTCGGCGCGCACGGCAGGCGTTTCCTCGCAGTCTGGGCCGGGGGCCCTATCTGTGAGGATCCCCTGCGTAGGATCGGCTGTCAAGCCAGGCTCGCCCGGGTGTTGCCCGGGCCCATCCATCGCCTGAACTTCCCCTCATCGTCCGAGTAGCGCATGGCGGACTTTGACCGGGCGACCTGCTTCGGCAAGAGGACCGTCGCCAGCGATCCCAGCGCTCGGGTTGCCCCGGCGTACGGCCAGTTCTCGCCGCGCCATTCGACATTATGCAGCCGTGAGCCCGGCATTCTTCTTGCCTGTCAGCCGCTCGTAGACGTTGACCAGGATGATGACGAGCAGCGTGCTGGCTACCGCACCGTACGTCTTGTCCACCGAGAACCAGTGCATCCGGTTGGCCAGCACGCAAAGGAGAGTGGCCGCGGTGCCGATCGTGAAGGCCAGGTTGGCCGCCAGCGGCGACACCCACTGGCTCTTGTAAATGCCGAACAGGATGATGATGGCTCCGATGGCCCGGATGGCATAAGAGACGTAGCCCGAGTCCAGAATGGCGCCGCGGATGAAGATGGCCAGTGGGATGGTCACGAGGCTGACGATGATCACCAGCTTGCGGGCTACGGCCACGACTTTCTTGTCGTCCGCATTCTTGTTGATGAGTCCATGGTAGATGTCCTTTGCCGCGATGGTGACGATGGCGAAATTGACCGGACCCATGGTGGAGAGGATGGCCGCCAACATGCCGGCCAGGGCCAGCCCCCCTAGCGCCGGCGGGATGAACTCTGGCGTGGTCAACAGTTTGGGCAGGATGGTCTTGGCGTCGACGATGGTCTTGGGATCGAAGAAGATGCCGGTGCGCGCCATCAAGCCCAAGGAGGCGGTCATCAAGCCGTAGGGCGCGATGAAGAGCGCCGCCAGGATCGAAGCCCGCTTAGCAGTCTGTGCATTCTTGGCCGCGAAGATGGGCTGAATGCTGGCCTGGGCCGCCATGCCGCCCAAGATACCGCCCAGCAGCAGCGAGAAGGCGCTGGGCAGGCTGACGGCGAAAGGATTGTAATAGTCGGCGGGACCGCCCACGGCGATCAGTTTCTGCTGCAAGCCGGCGAGGCCCCCGACCTTGACCAGGCCTATGACAAAGGCCGTCCCGAGCCCGAGATACCGGGTGACCAGGTAGAGGATAGCGGCGATAGCCAGGGCGTGCATGCCCCCCACATAAGTGTAGGTGGTGATGATCGCGGCCGAGATTACCACCGCCACCGGCCAGCTCAAATGAAACAGCGGCGACATCACGCTGGCGCAGGTCTGGAGTTCTACATAGGCCAGGGTGATGTAGGCGATCATGAAAGCGGCGGCCGAGATGTGGCGCGAGGTGGGTCCGAAGATGCTCCCCACCATCTCGCTGACGGTGTGGACGTTCTTCAGTCGGTAGTGCGAGGCCACGGTGAAGCCGATGATCACCATGCCGATGGCGGTGGCCAGGTTGTAGAGGATGGGTTCGAGGCTGCCGAGACGGAAGGCCTGTTCGCTGACACCGATCGTGGACAGGCCGCCCAGCCACTCCGAGGCCACCACCACGCTACAGACGAACAGCCCCAGGTTGCGGCCGGCCACCAGGTAATCGGCGGCCGAGCGGCTGGCTACCTTCTTGGTGTACACCCCCAGAGCTACCACGATGGCGAAGTAGGCGACGATCACCAGCACGTAGACGCTCATGGCGACGGCTCCCTGCTATTCTGCGGAGAAAATCGGGCGTGAGGCGGGCATTACCACGAGGAGCGGCGGACTCACCATCCGCAGTGTGCGGAAGGAATCGTACGGAACGGCCGCGCCGTGCGGTGACGCCGGGCCGCGAACTCTTCGGAGCGGTCCGGCGCGCGAATCCATCGGCCTTGCCCAAGCAAGGCGCTTCGCCGACCCCTCCTGTGCACGCCCCCGTTCCATCACGCCGCGACGTGCTTCAGACCCTCATCG
>JBEKVL010001226.1:0-2030 GCA_049514055.1 Tepidisphaeraceae bacterium
GGCCCGCCCGCCACGCGCAACGTCCTCAGCAAGGCCGGCTTCACGGCGGGCCCCGCTTTTGCCAGGGCGTCCAGCAGTTTCCCAGTGCAGCCGTCTTTGTCGCCCGCCATGGGAACGACGGAGCCGAGCAGCCTCTCGTAAAGGCCGATTTCTCCGCCATCCGTCGATTTCATCAGCCGGTCGATCAGCAGCGGAATCCCGGCCGCGCCCGCCAATTCCACGTAACTCTTGGCGGCGGCCATCCTCACGGCGGCATCTTTATCGGACATCGTCTTCAGCAGCGCCGGCGCCGCAGCGGCAACCCGTCGCTGCCCGGCAATCTCGAGCATCTTGAGCCGCAACACCGGTTCCGGGCTTTCCAGAATCTTGACGATCGCCGCATCCACTGCAGGGCCGGGCAAATTGGTCACAACCGTGGCGGCGGCCCGGCCGACGGTATCATTCTTATCTTGCATGAGCTCCACCAGCACGGGCACCGCCGACGCATCGCCGATCTCACCCACGGACTGGATCGCCTCAAGACGAACGTCCTTTTCGCCCTTCTTGGCCATTTCCAGCAAGAGCGGCAAGGCCGCCTTGTCGCCGCGCTCGCCGAGGATCTTGACCACGGGAACCACGCGGTCCGCCGCCAGTTTGCCGACTTCCGCCACGAGCTCGCCGGTAACCTCTTTGCCTTCCATTTCGACGGCAAGGCGCAATGCCATCGCAAACACGCCGAACTCGTGGTCGTGGAGCATGTCCCGCAGCAACTTCATGCCGCCAAAAAGATCGCAAAGTACAGCGCCGCGAAGCGCCGCGGCCCGGTAACGCAGTGGCAGGTTGGGCGCCAGCATGCCGTCATAAATGTCATTTGCCGCTTTCTGACCCGGCGCAGCCAGGTTGGCCCCACAGATCAGCAGGCCGTCGCAGATCCTGCTCTGGTTATCTCCCTTGGCGTCTTTCAAGGCGTCGAGCAGGGTCTTGCCGGCTGCCACGCTCCCGATCCGCCCCAGCGCGATCGCCGTCACGCGCACCACGTCGCCGTCAGGGTTACTTAGGTGTTTTCCAAGGAGAGCGACTGCCGCGGAATCACGCCTGGCCCCGATCGAGCTGATGACTCCGGCCAGAAGTTTGCCGTTGACTTTGCCAAGTGCCGCGCGCAGGGCTTCATCCACGCTCTTGTCCGGGATGGCCTCCAGCGCGTAACGGGCCCTGTGCGCAAGCTGCTCGTTGCCCAGCATTCCCGCCAGGACCGGCACGCAGTCCTTGTCGCCCTCCCGCGCCAAGTCCTCGCAGGCCGTCGATTTCTGCTCGAAGGGAGCATCCGACTTCAAAACGGCCAATGCCTTGGCGCGGACTTCGCCGGCAGTGTCCCCCAGGGCCGGCGGCACGCTAAACATGCCAACCACCCCGGACAGCGCAACTGCAAACAACCAGTTCTTGTTCATGCAACGCTCCTTTCAGATTAATGCCTTGTCTTCTTGGTCTCCGTGAACAGTGCCATTGTGACGTCCAGCAAACCAAATTACCAGCAGCGCCTCGAGGATACCCCATCCTTGGGTGGGTGTACGCTAGGACCGAGCGAGAAATAATCTCCAGTTTTGGGTGGCATGCCTTAAGGCTTCTAGCCTAGGCATGTCAATTGTCATAACAACATGCCTGCATGACATGCCTAGGCTAGAAGCCTTAAGGCATGCCACCCTCTGCAAGAAGACCTTCACCTGGGGCTCACGCCCTCGTTGTTCCACACAAGTCCGTAACGACCCCGCCCAGCTTGCCTGGGCGGTGAATCAGGCTGCGCAGCTACCGCATCCTCGCGCCGTAGCTGTTCAGCCTTCTTCACCCACGCCGACCGCTACGCGGTGCCCGGCGCGTGGGGGTCGTATTTCCTTTCGTTGCGCGTCTTAGCCATTCAGCCTGATTCACCACCCGGACGAGCCGGGTGGGGTCTGAAAGATGTGTGGAACAACGAGGGCTGCGCCCTGGGCTATCATAGCGCGCCCCTTCGGGGCAGATTAACGCACGCCCGTTCAGGGCGAATTAACTCGCGC
>JBEKVL010001227.1:0-2486 GCA_049514055.1 Tepidisphaeraceae bacterium
CTGGCCGTGCCCGTCGCCGCCATGGGCCGGGCGAATGACTGGAAGAAGATGCTCACGCGCGCCGAGTTCAAGTCGCGATTGCCGGCCGGTGTGGATCTTGGCGGCGACCAATGGCGAAATCCCGTCATGTTCGTCTGGTCGGACCTCAACGGCGACGGCAAGATGCAGCCGGAGGAAGTGCAGTGTGTCAAGACGCAGGCCGGCGGCGTCACGGTCATGAATGACCTCGCCTTCATCGCTTCGCGCGCGTCCGACTCGATCATGCGCTTTCCGGTGCAGAAGTTCACGGATGCGGGTGTTCCGGTCTACGATTTGGACAAGATCGAGAAACTTGCCGATGGCGCCAATTCACCCGCGAGTTCCGGTGGCGACCAGGCCCTGCGCCACCCCGACGGCTGGACGGTGTCGACCAACGCTCCCAAGCCCTACACCGCCTTTTCACTCGGCGGGGCATACAAAGGCACGCCGACCTGGGCCTATCCCAACCTCTGGCCCGGCCTGCACGCCTCGCACGAAGCGGCCACGCCCACCTTCCCCGGCGAGGTCATCGGCACCACGCGCATACTCGGCGATTTCGTCACCCCCAAAGGCAGCGACGCCGGCCCGCTCTGGTGCATCAATGGCAACATGGGTCCGATGTACCTGTTCACTGTGGACGGTCTGTTCGTAGCCGAACTGTTCAAGGATGTGCGCGTGGGCCGGAGTTGGTCTATGCCCGTGGCCCAGCGCGGCATGTTGCTCAACGACATCAGCCCGCACGACGAGAACTTCTGGCCGTCGATCACCCAAACCGCCGACGGGCAGGTCTATATTGTCGACGGCGGCCGCAGCAGCCTCGTGAAGGTCGAAGGCCTCGAAGGCATCCGCCGCCTGCCGCAAGCCACGATTCGTGTCAGCGAAGACGATCTGAAGACCGCCCAGGCATGGAACCTCCACCGCGAGATGGCCCGCCAGGCATCCGCCGGCTCGGGCGTGCTCGCCGTCGCGACACCCAGGGAATCACCCAAGGTGGATGGCAAGCTCGATGACTGGACCGGCGCCGACTGGGCCAGCATCGACAAACGCGGCGTCGCCGCCAACTTCAACAGCAATTCCAAACCCTACGATGTCTCGGCCGCCGTCGCCGTGGCCGGCGGCAAACTCTTCATCGCCTGGCGCACCGGCGATAAGGACTTGCTCAAGAACACCGGTGACGTCGCCAACGCCCCCTTCAAGACCGGCGGCGCCCTGGACGTCATGATTGGCGCCAATGCCAACGCCGACTCGAAACGCAGCAAGTGTGTCGAGGGCGATCAGCGTCTGCTCGTGACCCTGGTCAAGGGCAAAAAACTGGCCGTCCTCTACCGCGCCGTGGTCCCCGGCACCAAGGAACCAGTTCCGTTCTCGTCCCCCTGGCGCACGATCACGATCGACCGCGTTGAGGATATCAGCGACCGCGTCGAACTGGCCGGCGCCGATGGCGATTACGAGATCTCCGTCCCGCTCGACGTTCTGGGCCTGCAACCCGCCGCCGGCATGAAGATCAAGGCCGACGTCGGCATTCTTCGCGGCAACGGTTTCCAGACGCTCCAGCGCGTCTATTGGAACAACAAGGCCACCGCCATCACCGCCGACGTGCCCAGCGAGGCCGAACTCACGCCGGCGCTCTGGGGCACCTGGCAGTTCAAGTAGATCATTCCGGGATCAAGGACACGCCCGTCATCTCCGCCGGTTTGGGCAGACCCATGACATGCAGTGCCGTCGGGGCGACGTCCGCGAGCCGCCCGCCTTCGCGCAACTTCTTGCCGCGGAAGCGGTTGTCGACCACGAAGAGTTCCACATCGTAGGTTGTATGCGCCGTGTGCGGGCCACCCGTTGCCGGGTCGATCATCTGTTCGCAGTTGCCGTGATCGGCCAGCACGATCGCCGCCCCGCCGACCTTTTCGATCGCCGCCAGCAAGCGTCCCACGCAGATATCCACATGCTCGACCGCTTTGACGGCGGCCGCAAGTACGCCCGTATGGCCGACCATGTCACCGTTGGCGTAGTTTGGTTCCTCGCGGTAGTCGTTGAAGAAGAACGTCACGTGCGCGAATTTCTCGGTCTCCGCGCAGCGGAACTGCTTCAGGCCCAGATTGCTGAGGTATTCGCCGATGGTGTTGAGCATCTTTGGCGGCTTGGGATATGCCACATGCACCGGCAGGCCCGCTTCGTAGGCCGTCATCGTGCAGTAGTAGAGATCCTTCATGTAGGTGCCGCGGTCGAATGCCTTGCCGTCCTTGTTGAAGTCCGGCATGACGAACGCCTTGGTGATCTCGCGCGGCCGGTCGCCGCGGTAGTTGTAAAAAACCACCGAGTCGCCGTCGCGGACAGTGGCCAGCGGCGCGCCGCCCGGCCCGGTGATGACCGACGGCGTGATGAACTCATCGCCGGTCATGTTCGCTTCGCTCGGCTTCTCGTAGTACGACTGGATGGCCGCGGTTGCAGTGGCGAACTTCGGCCCGGCG
>JBEKVL010001228.1:0-2029 GCA_049514055.1 Tepidisphaeraceae bacterium
CTCGTCGACGGCCTGTACGGGAGTGGTGCAGCGCATGGTGCGCTGGGTCACTCCCAGGTAAGAAGCCACCTTTTGCAGCTCGCAGCGCTGGTTCTTGACGCATGAAAGGCAGTCCGAGGGGTGGTTGGCCAGCAGAAGTTGCAGGGCATCGCGGCGTGTCTTGTCCAGCTCGGTGCCGTAGGTCTTGATCGTCATGCCCTCGGCCACTTTGGTGGTGCAGGCGGTAGGCATGCCGCGCATGCCGGCTACCTCTACGATGCACATGCGGCAGCCGCCATAAGGCTCCAGGTCGGGGTGATAGCACAGGTTAGGTATGTAGATGCCGGCATCAAGGGCAGCTTCCAGCACGGTGGCCCCGGCGTGGGTGCTTACGTGCCTGCCGTCTATGGTAATTTTAACGGGTTGCGCCATGTTTCACCCTTTCATAGCAGACGTCAGAGCGGGTTTCGCGGCGGGTATTTTCACCACTGCGTTAAATTTCTTCGGACATACGTCAAGGCAGTTGCCGCACTGAGAACATTTGGCCGCGTCAATGACGTGAGGCTGGCCTTTTTCTCCGCTGATGGCGGCGGAAGGACAGGCGCGCAGGCAGATGGCGCAGCCTTTGCAGCGCTCGGCCAGGATGGCGTAGGAGATGAGGGCGCGGCACTCCCCCGCCCGGCATATGTGGTTATGGATGTGCTCCTCGTATTCGTCGCGGAAATAGCCGATGGTGGTGAGGGCGGGGTTGGGTACGCCCTGTCCCAGACCGCACAGCGAACCCATGCGCATGGACTTGCCAAGTCCGAGGATGGTATCGATGTCCTGAGATTTGCCCTCGCCTTTGGTGATGCCGGTGAGGATGGTCAAAAGCTGGCGCGTGCCCAGCCGGCAGGGGACGCACTTGCCGCAGGATTCCGACGTGGTGAAGGACAGGAAGTAGCGCGCCGTCTCAACCATGCAGTTGTCCTCGTCGAGGATAATCATGCCGCCGGAGCCCACGTAGGAACCGGCCTTGAGGAGGGCTTCGTAATCCACTGGCAGCGAAAGCATGCTGGCCGGTAAGCATCCGCCCGAGGGTCCGCCCGTCTGCACGGCCTTGAACTGTTTGCCGCCAGAGATGCCGCCTCCAATGCCGAATATGATCTCTTGTAGTGTAATGCCCATGGGCACCTCAATGAGGCCGGTGCGGTTGATCTTGCCGGCGAGGGAGAAGGTCTTGGTGCCCTTGCTCTTTTCGGTGCCGAAAGAAGAGAACCATGCCGCACCGCGTTCCATGATGGCGGAAACGCAGGCCCATGTCTCCACGTTGTTGATGCTGGTGGGTTTGCCCCACAGTCCGCTCTCAGCAGGGAAGGGGGGGCGGGGACGCGGCGTGCCGCGCCGTCCCATAATTGAGTTCATCATGGCCGTTTCTTCACCGCAAACGAAAGCCCCGGCCCCCTGGACGATTTTGAGGTCGAAGTTGAAACCGGTGCCCTGGATGTTCTCACCCAGCAGGCCGGCCTCGCGCATCTGGGCGATAGCGGTGGTGAGGCGTTTGATGGCCAGCGGGTACTCGGCGCGTATATAGATGATGCCCTGCGCCGTCCCCATGGCGTGCGCCCCAACAAGAATGCCCTCCAAAACGGCATGCGGGTCACTCTCCAGCAGGTCGCGGTCCATGAAAGCGCCGGGGTCGCCCTCGTCGGCGTTGCAGATGAGGTACTTGGGACTGCCTTTTGCCTGGCGGCAGAGCTTCCACTTGAGGCCGGTGGAGAAGCCCGCCCCACCGCGGCCTCTCAGCCCCGATTTCTCGACTTCGGCTATCACGTCTTCGGGGGACATGGCGAGTGCCCGTTCCAGGCCTTTATAACCGCCGCGGGCGACATAGTGCAGCATGTTCTCGGGGTCGATGATACCGGCATTGCGCAGCGCGATGCGCATTTGAGGTTTGAACATGGGGAGTTCGAAGAGGGCGGGGATGCCGTCGCGGCTTTCGCCCCACACCCCCAGCGCCAGGTCCGGGCGCGGGTTGTCTTTAATTAAATAATCTTCGAGGAGCCCGGCC
>JBEKVL010001229.1:0-2029 GCA_049514055.1 Tepidisphaeraceae bacterium
CAGGATGGATTCACCGGCGCCGCCGGATGTACTGGTGTCGATGCGCTGGTCGGCCGACCGGAGCAAGGTCGGCCTGCCGGGAATGCTGGCTTCCGAAGGCAAGAAATACAAAGCCGGCCAGGGCATGCACGGTAGCTTGAGTGCCTTTGACATGCACAACACGCTCATCGCGGCCGGGCCGAGTTTCCGCAAGGGCTACCGCGATGAACTGCCCAGTGGCAATACCGACGTAGCGCCAACGGTGATGACGATCCTTGGCCTGACGCCCGACAAAGCGATCGAGGGGCGGGTTCTCACTGAAGCACTTGTGGGCAGCGCGGCACCGGCGGAACATCCCAGGACGCAGACGCTCGAGGCCAGCCGGGATTTGGGTGGAGTCATCTGGCGGCAGTACCTGAAGGTGACGACGCTGAGCGGGCGTTTGTACATCGACGAAGGCAATTGCCGGTCGGACGCGGAACAATCGGCAGCGAAGTAGAGGGGGTAAGAAGGTCTCCGACAGCCTAATCCGGTTTACCATGGGAACATAAGCCGAAGCTCGAACTGCCAACGAGGCAAACGGACACGGCGGCCCTATTCACGCGAAATCGCGGCCCCTTGCGCCTGCTGCTCGCGAAGCAGTCTGTCGATCGCGCGCAGGTGGTCTTCATGCCACGACGTCTGCCCGTCGTTCTTGGAGAACTTCGGCCAGTTGTGGCCGAGCCGGCGCATTTCGGCGATGGCCTGGTCGACAGGCCATTTCTGGATCTTCAGGCGGATGTAGGCGGCGGTGATGCCGGTGCGGTCGTGGCCGGCACTGCAGTGGAAGACCACGCCTCCATCGTCGGCGGCCTTGAAGATGACCTCCAGCGTGGAATCGAGGATGTTGACGACTTGGGCGTCGGACAGATCCTCAAGCGACTCGGCCCCGGCATTGGCGATGGGATGGGAGATGTACTTGATGCCGGCGGCGGCGGCCTCGGCCTTCTCCGTGTTGCACCAGCGAATGCGGGCCTCGCGCTCGGCGGGCGTGTCGGACTTCTTGGCCGTGGCGGGGTCGGGCGCTTCCAGACTGACGATCGTGCGGACGCCGAGCTTCACGAGGCGCTCCATGCGGGCGCGGACTTCCAATCGAGCGGCCGCCTCGTTGGCCTGGGCTTCTCTGAAGAGGTCACGGCTGAGCGAAGCGCTGCGAAACAGCCTGAGCTGGCCGTTGACGACGCCCAGGGAGTGGAAGTCCTTGATCGAAGGGTCTTCGGAAGGCACCTGCTCGCCGACTACAGGACTGGCGGGGCGGGTCGATGCGGCCGCGAGCCGGACGTTCTGGGCATCGACAGCGCGTGCGGGAACGAAAGCCAGCCCCCCGGTGAGGGCAATGCAGCAGATGGTGAAGAGGTGTCGCATGTTGGTTTGGTCGGTCGCGTCATGATTGTACCGGAGAAAACGGCGGGATGGCTATGGTAGCCATCCCGCCGTTTATGAAACAAGACGAACGGGAGATTAGCGGCTACGGCGGCTGCGGCGGAGCAGGCCGAGGGCGGCGATGGCCGCGAGGCTCAGGGTCGCGGGCTCAGGAACCACCACGGCGGAAGGGGCCATGGCCACGCCGTAGAACTGCATATCCGAAGTCTGCGGCGTTGCAATCTGAGTGAACGAATTGGCAGGTATGCCGCTGAGCGGATCACCGCTCTTATCAATGTAGGAGTAGATTCCGTTGCCGCCGGAGACATAGAGGTCAACCCAGGCGGGGTTGGTGGGATCAATCTCCGCGGCCAGACCTACGATGCTGGTCACGTTGTTTGCAGCCAGAGCGACCTGTAGATTGGCGTGTTGCCAGACCGAGCCATCGAAATAGTACTTCGTGATCCCCGGAACGCTCTGATCACCGATCGTGTACATCACATCAAGCCCGTTCTGGGTCTTGGCCGAGGGGTCGCTGGTCGGGATGTAGGCCAAGGCAAGGTCTGACGCCGACTGCCCACCGGAGTAGTTGGTCAAGAGGGTGTTGGCGGGCGTGGGCGCGGTCGGCAAGGATCCGGTGCTGCCAATC
>JBEKVL010001230.1:0-2024 GCA_049514055.1 Tepidisphaeraceae bacterium
AACCACGCGGACATCCTGATGTGCACCTTCTCGAAGTCCTTCGGTTCGCTGGGCGGTTTCGTGGCCGGCGATCATGACGTCATCGACTACATCAAGCACCAGGCGCGGCCGCTGATCTTCAGCGCGGCAATGCCTCCGGCCACCATCGCGTCTGTCTCGGCCTGCCTGGAGATCATCGAGAAGGAACCCGAGCGCGTGCGGCGTCTCCAGGAGATCGGCCGCCGGATGATCGCGGGCTACAAGTCGCTGGGGTTCGACGTCGGCGTTTCGGAAACGCCCATCGTGCCGCTTCTCATCGGCGACATGGAGAAGACGATCCTGTTCTGGCGCGAGCTGTTCGACGGCGGCATCTTCACGAATCCCGTGCTCAGCCCCGCCGTGCCGCCCGACAGCACGCTGATCCGCACGTCGTACATGGCCATCCACACCGACGAGGAATGCGACCGGATCCTCGAGGTCGCCGGGAAAGCCGGGAAGAAATTCGGGATACTGTAGCCAGGGATGGCGAAGGGCGCCGAGTACAGGGATGTACGCGAGGCGCCCTGTAGCCCCACGGCGCGGGTCGGCACGCGCACCCCTTCGCATTGTGAAGTATTAATGACTTCCGCCTGAAGAAAAGGCTGACCTCCGCTTTCATCGCGGGTTGGCCTTGTTCAGGTCAGAGCCGCATAATGGGTTGATCATCAATCTCACCATTAGACGGAGGTCAGCTATGAACCAGTATAACACATTGTATGTCGGCTTGGACGTGCACAAGGATTCCATCGCCGTCGCCTACGCGCCGGAGGACCCCGGGGTGGAGCCGACATATCTGGGGCCGATTGGCACCCGTACTTGCGACATCGACAAGATGGTCCGGCAGCTTCACTCCAAGGCAGCGACCCTGCGGTTCGTCTACGAGGCGGGTCCGTGCGGCTACTGGCTGCACCGCGATCTTCAAAGAAGAGGCGAGGAGTGTATGGTGGTGGCCCCTTCCTTGATCCCTCGAAAGTCAGGAGATCGGGTGAAGACGGACCGAAGGGACGCGATGCTGCTGGCGCGGCTGTTGCGCTCGGGGGATCTGCGGCCCGTCTACGTGCCCCGCCTGCAGGACGAATCGATACGAGACCTCTGCCGCCTGCGCCAAGCCATGGTGGGGGACCTCAACGGGGCCAAGCGTCGACTTAAGTCCTTCATGCTGAGTCACGACCTTCGCTACTACGAAGGGAAGGTTAGTTGGACAGCCGCTCACCTGCGCACGTTGGCCACAAACGCCCCGCATGATCCTGCCCAGAAGATCGTCTACCAGGAACACGTGGCAGCCGTCACCCATCTGATGGAACGCCAGGCCTTGATCGAGGGGGAGTTGCGCCAGCATGCGACCAACTGGCGGCTGGCCCCGCTGGTGGAGGCCTACCAGGCCATGCGTGGGGTGCAGTTCCACGTGGCAGTAACGGTGGCCGCCGAGTTGGGCGACCTGACCAGGTTTGACAAGCCTTGTCAGTTGATGGCCTACGTGGGACTGCATCCCAGCGAGTACTCCAGCGGAGACAGGCGAAGCCAGGGGGGCATTGCCAAGACCGACAACGCCCATGCACGGCGGGCGCTCGTTGAGGCCGCGTGGTCCTACCGCCATTCTCGCGACATTCAAATACGGCAGCAACAGTTGCCCGAGGAAATTCGCGCGATTGCCTGTAAGGCCCAAGTTCGATTGTGCAAACGCTTCCGCAGACTGCTGGCACGGGGCAAGCATCGCAACCTGGTCATTACGGCCATCGCGCGCGAACTGATTTCCTTCATGTGGGCCATCGCCAAGAAAGTCCCGCTGGCCGAGATTGGCTGAAAGGGAAGGTCGGCAGTGAAGTTCCAGGGATCGGAGAGAGGCGCGGCCACGGTCAGGAGCGTAACCCTCGGCGAGGAATTGAGGCCGCAAGGACCCTCGGCTAAAGTAAGAGGAAGGCACCCGACGGACACAATAGCGGTCGTACCCAACCCACGGAGATCAGCATTATCAACCGTCGAATATATCGGCCCCGCCTCTCCCT
>JBEKVL010001231.1:0-2022 GCA_049514055.1 Tepidisphaeraceae bacterium
CGAAAACCTTGTCACGACTCAGCGCGGTGCCGGAGGACGTGTAGGTGCCCCGGCCGACTTCCCAGTCGCCCGAGCCGTCGTCGATCACGTAGAAGCAGGAGTTGCCGTTGCCAATGACCGAGAACGCACGACAGCCCGCGACCGCGCCGGCCAACGTCAGTGTGCCGGTGCCGGTAGTGGCCGTGGTTTCCTGGATGCGATCTGAGACTAGCAATGTCATATTGATCTCCTCTAGCTACCCAGGATGCCCGCCCCATCATCCCACGCCGCCAAGGTCGCCCAGCCGCCGATTGCAGGGTTGATGGCCCCGAAGAAAATGCGGTCAATCGTGCCCAGGTAGGCGGACTCACCGTAAGCGCCGACATTGAGCCAGAACTTGCCGTTGTCCGAAATGTCGAAGTACCAGTTGCCGTCGTTCGGCCGGCGGATGCGAAACCACATCCAGTCCAGCACGGGGCAATCGTAGGTCGTGATGACATCCGGCCACACGTAACTGTGGCTCGTGTCCCACTTATTGACGTTGGCCTGCTTCTTGTGCGACCAATAATTCTGGCACACGATTTTGCCGGCCGTATCCATGACGCCGATGGACGCCCCAGACCACCAGACGTTGCCGTCGCTGCTGGGACCCTTCGACACACCCCGCACGGCCGCCGTCAGTTGCCAGGTCGGAGTTACCGGCACGGGACGTGTCAAAGCAGCGTTAATCAGGGTGTTCGTCACCAAGACAATGCTGCTGCCGCTGTTAGACTTAACAGCCCCGCCGCTGCCCCAGTCCTGCAAGGTGAAATCGGATGCTGTGAGAATGTTTTCATTCGCGTCGATGATGCGGAACGCGGGTCGGCCGCCGTCAAACAAGGGGTCGTTGTCCTGGCAATACCGCTGCAAGTCCCCTTGCGTCAGCAGTTGGTAGACGCGGATGCCGTCCGCGTGCCCGACGTTTGTGGTGCCCTCTTGGGCCCGCACCACCGTCAGCGTGTTCGTGGACCGGGCCGTGCAAAGCACTAGCTCGCTCTCGATCAAGAGGTGGAAATCGCCGGTGCTCGGGAACACCGAGCCGTCTGTGACGACAACCGACGTAGCGGAATCCGAGATCGACCCATTGAGAGTCGTCTGGGCGTTGTTCACGAACTCTTCGCGTCGTTGTGCCATGTCTCACCCCCTAGCTGCCGATGATGCCGGCCCCATCGTCCCATGCGCCCAAGGTCACGTAGGCCCCGGCCCCGCCCATGTCCATGTGCCCGAAGAGAATCCGGTTCACGGTGCCCAAGTAGGACGACTTGCCGTAGCTGCCGACTTCGAGCCAATGCTTCCCGTCGTCCGAAATCTGGAAGTGCCAACTGCCGTCGTTCGGGTCCGTAATCCGCATCCACAGCCAATCGACCGCAAAGATGTTTTGCGGCCCCACGATGTCACCGGGCTGATAGCCGCCGCTGCCGTTCTGGTGCGTTATTAGCACCCCTGCCTCCTGGGACCGATAGCGCATAATCACGGACTGGTTGCCCGTGTCCATGACGCCGATGACCGCCCCGCCCCAATAGGACTCGATGCTCGTGCCCATCGTCCTGACGGCCACCGAAAGCGTCCATGTCGGGCCGCCGGGAATCGGACGAGTCAGATAGGCTCCCCCGCCCCCTTGGAGGACGATGCTGTTTCCGAAATCGTATGCAACGGAACCGCCGCTATAATCATGCAGCGTGAAGTCGGCGGCATAGAGTCGATTCTGGCTCGCGTCGATGATGCGAAACGCGGCGCGCGTCGTGTCGAACAGCGGATCGTTGTCGCGGAGGTAGCGCTGCACGCCACCCTGCGAAACAACTTGCGAGATCAAGGCCGCCGCAGCGTGCGAGGCAAGCGTCGTGCCTTCAATGGCCCGTGTCACCGTCAGGGTATTGCTCGACCTGGCCGTGCAGAGCATCAATTCGTCGTCCACCAGGACGCGGAAATCCCCCGCCGCCGGGAAGACCGTACCGTCCACGACATCCAGCGTCGAATCGCCGGTCGTGGCTGACGAATTGAGCG
>JBEKVL010001232.1:0-2021 GCA_049514055.1 Tepidisphaeraceae bacterium
GAAGTCCAGCCGGGCAGCGATGTCGTGTTCAACGACGAGCGCCAGGAAGTCACCGCGCTAGTGACCGGCCTTCGCGACGGCGAAGAGGTGGCCCTCTTCGTAAGCACGGCTGACGAACAGGTGGTGGACGACCGCATGGTCATGACCCGCAGCGACGGCGCCAATCACTATCGCTGCGAATTGCCGTTCGGCAGTGGCGGTTTCCAGCAAGACACGTTCTATCGCATTACCGCCGGCGATGCCACGACGCCGCAATACAAGCTGGAAGTCCAGATCGCGCCCACGATCTGCGTCGACCGCATCGACTACCAGTTCCCGGCGTATACCGAAATGGCCCCCCGCACGATCAAGAACCAGGGCGACATCAAGGCCCTGGAAGGCACGAAAGTCACGATCCATGCCACGGCCAACATGGATATCCAGAAGGCCTTGATTGACTTGAACTCCGCCGGCCTGCGGACACTGCCGATGACCGTTAGCGGCAGGCAGGCCAGCGGGCAGTTCACTCTGGCGTTGGACTCCGAGAACCCCGGGAAGCCCCAGTATGACCACTACCAAATCCTCTTCACCGACAGTCGCGGCCGGAAAGTCCGCCGGCCGGTTCAATACCAAATCGATGTCGATCGCGACCTGCCGCCGGAAGTTGAGATCGTCGAGCCGCATCCGGCAGAAGTCAGGGTGGCCGAAGATGGTCAACTTCGAATCCGCGTCCATGCCTTCGATCCCGACTTTGCTCTGCGGCACGTTTCGCTCCAGGGCGAACGTATGGCAGAGAAACTGCGCGAGGCAGAGAAATTGGGCCTGCCGGTGCTCCTGGACCGCCCTAAGGGGGAAAAAGCGTGGCCAAAACCGTTCGACGGCGACTGTATCTTCCGCCCGGACGATTGGAAATTGAAGGCCGGTGATCGCGTGCGGTATTGGGCGACCGCAGACGATAACAAGGAACCCCGCTCAAATCACTCCGATACCTGCGAAAGCTCGCGGCGGACGATTATCATCGCACCCGCCGGCCAGAGCGGCCCGCAAGATCCGCAAAACCCGCCGCAGCGGCCCGACGGCCAGCCGTCGGCCAACGAGCGCAAGCCCGAGCAGGGCGATGGTCAGCAAAACAAGGCCGAAAAGGGCCAGGGCGATTCCTCCGGCAAGGCCGACGAAGCAAAGGCCGACGATCGCGCTTCCGCGGAGAAATCCAAGCACGACGGGCAAGAGAGCAAGTCGAACGACCCGCAACACGGCGACAAGAAAGACCCGGGCCAGCCATCCGGCGGAGGCGATCCCAACAAAGACCAATCTTCCTCCGATCCATCGAAGGGTGAGAAGGGCGGCCAACCGAATTCGGACGAGGCCAGCGAGCAACCCAGCCGTACCGACCCGGAAACCCAGAAGACCGACGCCCTCAAGAAGATCCTCGAAGACAAGCAGAAGCAAGACCAGAATCCGCAGGGTAAACCCGATCAGTCCAGCGGGCAAAAACCGGATCAGAAACAAGATTCGGGCCAGCAGGACAACTCGCAGCAAGGCAGCCCCCAGCAAGGCGGCCAGAGCGGTAAGCACCCCCAGGGCAACTCCGGCGATAAGAAAGACCAAAGCGGAAACTCCGGCAGCCAGCAGCCTCAGCCGGGCCAGCAAAACAACTCCGGCCAGCAGGGCCAGAACGACCAACCGAGCCCCAACGGCCAAGGCAACTCAAAGACGTCGCCCCAGCAGGGCAACTCCGGCGATCCGTCCAACGGCGGCTCGCAGTCGGAGAGCAAAAAGGACTCCGCTTCCAGCTCGTCGGGCGATCAGTCGTCGCAATCCGGTGGCAAAGGCAATAAATCGAAGTCTTCGGCTGGCAACAAAGAAGGCCAGAGTTCCGGCGGCCAGTCGAAGCCCGATACAAAACAATCGGCTGGCGAGAAAGGCCAACAGAACGGGTCTGCCGCTGGCGGCCAAGAATCGGAAAAGCAGCAGCCCGGCGGCGAGCAAGGCAAGGACGAAACGGCCGGTGGCGGCGCATCGCCGAAGTCGGAAAAGAAGCA
>JBEKVL010001233.1:0-2020 GCA_049514055.1 Tepidisphaeraceae bacterium
TGGTCACCGGAAAATCGGAGGAATTGGTTGCTCCGCCGACATAGACGTTCCCTGAGCTATCGACGGCCAGGCCGCTCACCAAGTCGCCGACATTAGCGGTGTGGCCGCCCAGGTAAGTGGCCCAGACGAGCGAGGAACCTCCGGTGGAACTCACCGGGTTGAACTTGGCGACGTAGGCGCGCGAGTTCGCCACATGGCCTCCCGTGGGGTCCAGAGGGCCGGAGGTGGGTTGAACCACGCCCAGCGTCGTGGGCAGCCTGCCGGCCTCGGTATCGCCGAACAGATAGAAGTAGCCGTTGGAATCGACCGCGGCCCCGGCTGCATAGGAGCTGCCGGGGGAGTCAACGGCGCTCCCGACAAGATCGTTTAAGTCGCCGAAGAGAGTGGAATAGAGCAGCTTGGCGCCGGTGGGGTCGAATACGGAAATGAAGTTGAAATACGCGCAACAGGCCATTGAGGTTGTGCCGATCACCGCGCCGGCGGTGGTGGGAAAACAAGTGGACATTTGGCTGGCGTTGCAGACTGTGTCCTGGTTGCCGGCCACATACGCGCGGCCCGCGGCATCCACGGCGATGCCGGTTGCCAACGTATTGCCGTTCCCGCCCAGGAATGTGGAGTAAACCAGTTTCGTTCCCGTGGCATTCAGCTTGGTCACGAACGCGTTCGTGGAAGCACTGGGGCAACTGGCGCTCGTTTGACCCGCGTAAACCTCAGGGCCGCAGAGTGTCTGGTACGCTCCGGTTGTGATTGGGAAGTTGACCGAGGTGGTAGAACCGGTGACATAGGCCTCGCCGGCCGAGTCTACCGCAATGGCGTAGCCGTCGTCTTCGGAGTTGCCGCCCAAATAGGTGGAATACACCAGCGAAGAGCCGTCCGGACTGAATTTACTCACAAAGGTTGTGGGCGTGTACGTTGGGCCAGTACCCGGCAGCCTGGCTGGGAAGCTGCCAAGTCCGGGCAAAGCGTTTGCCATCGGAAAATCCACCGAGCCGGTGCGGCCCGTGACATATACGCTACCGGCGCTGTCCACGGCGAGGCCCTGCGACGTAGCGTTATAGCCGATACCGCAGCAGGTGGGACGCCCGATGTAATCGTTGCCAGTCCCGGCGAGATAGGTGGCGTAGGTGAGCACTGGATCGATGGTCAGCGTCCGCGAGTGGTCGTAGCTCCCCAACCGGAAGCGAACCTCGTTCCGGCGCACGGCGAATACGCCATCGACGGCGACCCGCTTCGTTCCATCCATCTGATACAGCACCGGCTTGCGGAAAGTGGCCTGGCCATGGCGGGATTCGAGAACCAGATTCCCTTCGGCGTCGACCCTGGCGCGGGCGCCGTCGATTCGCCAGGCGATATGGCTGGCGTCGGCGCCGGGGCTGACGACAAAGTCATACTCCAACTGGCGCTGATTCCCGTAAAAGACCAGATCCACACCAGGGTAGATCTGGGCATAGCTGACCTTGCCATAGGTCGGAATGCCGGAGCGCCAGTTCTTCGGGTCGTTGCCGATGAAGTAGCTCACCACGCCGGGCTGCGGAGCTAGTCCTACTGCGTCGGCCTTGGCATTTGCCCCGATCAGGCTCATGCGCAGGGTGTCGACGGACGCGGCTTCGGGTGTGTGCCCTGCGGACGCAGCCGATGCCGGCTGTCGCCGCTCCAAGTTCAGGACGACCTCGCCCGGTGTGAGGAACAGCGCGTAACCAGAACCGCGCGAGAGAAACTGAACCGTGGAGGCCGCCTGCCCCTGGTTCGGCTCGAAACTCAATGGCACGCTCATGAGCTTCGTTTCGGGGCGGGCCGCGAAGGCGCGCGGCCAGCCAAGCCCATAGAGGATCGAGATTATCGCGAGCGCCGTTAGTGCCTGACGTGCAAGCGCACGGGGCGCAATCAAAGACCGTTCGTTTGTCATACTCGCTGTTCCTCTCTGTCCTCCCTGAATGCCGCAGCAGCCCATTAGCCGGGATTTCCGTTTTGGCCTCCTGGCCAGAATAACGCAATCTAGAAAATAAGCATCACTGAATTG
>JBEKVL010001234.1:0-2019 GCA_049514055.1 Tepidisphaeraceae bacterium
TCGATCGAGCTGCGCGGCGGGGTATCAGAGTGGCGGGCTGACTTGCGGGGCCTCCGGCTCGAATCGTTCGAGCTGCGCGGCGGGGCAAACAAGGTCGAGCTGCTTCTGGCGCGGCCGACGGGCCTGGTGCCTATCAGGGTCAACGGCGGCATTAGTCAGATCTCAATCGAGCGGCCGCTCGGCGTCGCTTGCGGCCTTGAGCTCCGCGGCGGCGTGAGCGAAGTTACCGTCGACGGGCAGAAATACAAAGGAGCCGGGCGGCTTTCCATCCCGTCACCGGACGCGTCCGATGCACTGGATCGCTACGAAATCCAGGTCGCCGGGGGGGCCAGCAAAGTCCGGGTCTCAGCGCGCTAGATGATGCTCGTGCCGGCCGAAGACATCGGGCGCCTTCCCAAGCACAGGGCTAGCTGAAGCTAAGGACGACTGAGCACGCACCTCACGGTCCGGCCGACGTTGAGATGGCGCTGATCATGTCGCTGCACCGAGTTCAGTCGTCGAAAGAGGCTTGGCGCTCGACCGGCGACGATGCAGCCATCGTGTGGGCCCTGGCGGGTCCGGGTTTCCTTCAGGCGAGCCTGTCGAGAGGCTGTCCCAACTCTGCGGCCCGAACACGTCGTCTCGCGAGGCTCTCCACTTCCAGCCGGCGACGGTGTGGGCGATTCTCTTTCGCACGTCAACCATTGCAGAGATAACATGTTCTCGGTCTCCGCAGCGGCGAGACGGACTGGGAGTTGCGGCTCCGGCGTCCCAGCCGTAGATCCGTGACGTTGCAGCCACCGCAGGACCTGTGCGCACTTGGCGGACTGTCAGCCGCGTCTTGGCGTCGCTATCGACTGTGGAGGGCTCTCGACCATGAAACGTCCCCTGTTCGCGCTGTGCGCCGGCATTCTGCTGCTCGGCCTGCTGCCGGCGTCTGCCCTGGCAGACTTACCGCCCAGCAATGCGGTCAACCTGGATCAATGGGCCAATCCGGGCTCGAACTGGTACGGATCGACGGGGACAGCAGCGACGATGACGTTCGGGCAGACCTTCACGGCCGGCAAGACCGGCATGCTCCCCGAGGTCGACCTGTACCTGCAGGACGACAACGCACCCAGCTCCTTGAGCGTAACCATCGAGGGCACGACTGGCGGACTTCCAGACGACAGCAAGGTCATTGCGACGTCTGCATCCAGCACTTTGCCCAGCTCGGGCGCCTGGGTCCCCTTCTACTTCTCGTCGCCGTCCAGGGCGTATAGCGTCACGGCCGGAACGATGTACGCGATCGTCTTCGCGACCAGTGGAACTCAGGTGCCGAACATTTCGGCCGACGCGTATGCCGGTGGCCAGTCGGTGTTCAAGGGCAGCGGGAGCTGGGCCCCGACCAGCCCCGCTGCTGATCTCGCCTTCATGACCTTCGTGGACACGGTCACGACCACGCTCGCGTGGGACAAGACCTCGGTCACGGCGGGTACGAGCACGCCGCTGACCCTCACGGCAACGATGACATTCGCCAACGGCAGTGAAGCGTATATGTTCATGGTCCGCTTGGAGCCACCCTATCTGCCAAGCTGGTTTACCCCTGGCACCGTCAACTGTTCTGGGATCGACAGCACTGGCTGCCACCTCTCGAATCTCGAGACCGGTTACAACGACCCGCTCGCCGCTGGCGGTAGCACGGTGACATACAGCGTGGCCGGGACGGCCGCACCCCATTTCTCTGACATCGGAACCCCGGGAACCGCAACCGGCGAAGGTTGCCTCGATTATCCGTCTCCGGGTCCGGACGGGGCGGGGTGCGGCCAAGGCACTGCCAGTGTGGCGGTCGTAGCCGCCGTCGTGCGGCCACCGGTCTCGCCGACGGTCTCGCCGACGGTCTCGCCGACGGTCTCGCCGACGGTCTCTCTGACCCTGCCGCCGACGCCCGGCGCCTCCCAGCAGGGCGCCACTGCCGCTCCGACTAAGGTCGTCACCCCGCCGCCCACCAGCACCGGCAACAACGGTTCGAGTACCAACTCGACGCCGCTGTTCGCATTG
>JBEKVL010001235.1:0-2019 GCA_049514055.1 Tepidisphaeraceae bacterium
AGAATGAAAGGGGTCGTACATTGACATGGTTTTTTCCTCAGCCGCTTGCGGCTTAACAATGTTTCGTTCTAAAGTTCTCCAGACTCTCTCAATCGTTTCGCATACGGCGAATTGGGACTATGCCCAGGATGCAACGGCCACCCATCGTACGGTTTGACAAAATCCCACTGTTGTTGTGGTAGCTTCCACTTCACCGGGTTCTGCTCGATGTAGCGAATGGTTCTTCGAATATCGTCGGGATGATCGAGAAAAACCTTCCAGCCGGGACCACCCCAGACAGGGTGATCGAACGGACGGTTTCCACTATTGCGAAGCCGCAAGCGGCTGGCGGACTGAAAGTCCTCAATCATATCCTCTGCTTGCTTCTTATGCTTGCGGATCAATATGTGGACATGGTCCAGCATAATTGCACAAGCATAACAGGTATAAACCTGTTGGCGAACGGCCTCGGCTATCGCGCACGCAATTATATCCATGTCGGCCTCCGAGAATCGTAAGATCGGGAATTTCAGCACCTCTTCGGCGCGATCACGAAAGTCCCGTACCACCCACCCTGCTGGCTGAACGCGTTTTCTTCCGTAGTGCAGCTCGCCAAGTTCTGCGATCACGTCCGAAGCGATCGCTTTCGACATGCTCCCCCGCGGATCGTTCGGTAACCAGAATCCATAAGCCGTCCACGTCAGGTGATAACTGATTACGATAGGTTTTGACATGGTTTTGCTTCCCGACGCTCATCGCCTGCTGGCCGCTTGCGGCTTCGCAACATTCTATTCCACCTTCGGCCAATATTCCGCCAGCGGCGCCACGGCCGTAATCGTCTGCCGCGACTCGGGATCGCGGAAGGTCAAACTCCTGGCGTGCAGCGCAATGGCCTGGAGCCGCTGGTCTTCGAACTGCGGTCCAAAGGCCACGGTTGAGCCATACTGCCGATCCCCCGCCACGGGGTGTCCGCGGGAGGCGGCCTGGACGCGAATCTGGTGCGTGCGGCCGGTTTCCAGCTCGATTTCCAGGAATGTACCCCAGTCGAAGGTTTTCAGCACGCGATAGTGCAGCGCGGCATGGCGACCTTCGGGATGGCCGGCGCTAACCACTTCGGCTCGCGGCTCGCCGGCGACTTTGTACAAGAAATCTTCCCAGCGGCCGGTTTCCATGGCGATGCGGCCTTCAGCGCAGGCCCAATAGACCTTGTGGACGCGGCGATTTTCGAACTGCGCGCCGAGCTTGCGCAAGGTGCGATGGTCCTTGGCGAAAATGATCACGCCGGTCGCCGGCCGATCGAGCCGATGCGGCACGCCCAGGTAGACCTCGGCCGCACCGTTGCCGCCGCCCAAGTACGCCTTGATTCGGACCTCCAGGCTGTCGATGCCCGGCGGGGCCTGCGTCAAAACGCCCGGCGGCTTGTTGACCACCAGGCAGCCGTTTTGTTCGTAGAGGATTTCAAAGCCAAGGGGATCGGGCATGGTCACTAGGCGTATCTGGCCATGAGCTTGTCGACGAGCCAGGGCGAGATGCGACTGAAGAGCACGAGGACCTTGCCCCACAGGTAAGGCGTGATTTCATGGCTGCCGCGGCGGATACCGCGGACGACAGCCCGGGCCACCGTTTCGGCGCTGACGGCCGTATGTTCCGGCCATTTCGGCCCGCCTTTGCTCTCGATGACCTGGTCGAAGAACTCGGTGTCGGTCGTGCCCGGGCTGACCACGAGCACGTCAATGCCGGCCGCAAAGAACTCGGCCCGGATCGACTCGCTGAATCCGTGGACGGCGAACTTGCTGGCCGCGTATTCGCTGTTATACGGCACGCCGCGGCGGCCGAGGATCGAGCTGACATTGACGATGATCGGCCGGCGGCCTTGCTTGAGCAAGGGCAGGGCGGCGCGGGTCATTTCGACCAGGGCGAAGAAGTTGACCTCCATCAGCCGCCGCACGCGCTGGGGATCGGCCGTCTCGAAGGGACCGATCGCGCCCACGCCGGCGTTGTTCACCAGGATATCCAACCCGCAGAAATGCGCTTGGGCCG
>JBEKVL010001236.1:0-2019 GCA_049514055.1 Tepidisphaeraceae bacterium
CGGATCAGGACGACGTTGCCCTCCGTGGTGATGGGAACCACGTTCACCCAGGAGGGGCCATCCAATACGATGAAGTCGCGCTCTACGCCGCTCGGCTCAAAACGGTAAAGATCGTGCCGCAAGTGAAAGATGCGGTGATCGGTGGCGTCGTGGCTGCCGAGGAAGGTCCAACTACGGTTGGGCATCGCTCTTTTTCTCCCGCGGAACAACCGTCTGTGAGCAAGGTGCGCAAGAAAAACCCGCCGAGGCGGGTCGAAATGTGGAGCGGAAGGGGCTCGAACCCTCGACCCCGGACTTGCAAAGCCCGTGCTCTCCCAACTGAGCTACCGCCCCAGTGGGTTGTGATATTCTAACCCTTCTTTGGCCAATTGCAAGCCGCGCGGGACCGCCTTACGGCCCGGGTTGATGCCAAAACGATCTCCAATAGGTCTGATCTTGGCCAGCGGGCCCAGCACCAGCGGCGACAACTCGGGCCGGGTGAAGTTCAAGAGGATGTTGATGCTGAACCGCGCCATGGGATCGTTTTCCACGACCACCCGCTCGTGCCGGCCCAGGGGCCCCGGCACGTTGCTGTGGCTCCGCTCCAAGAAGTCGCTTCGCCAATGCCAGCGGAGCCAGTCGCTCGGCCGGCCCTGGATCATGCTGTGGGCCTTCTCCAGGAATTCCCGGCTCACCGGCAGTGGTGCGGCGACCGTCTTAGGACCGCGCGAGTCATTGTGGTAGATAACCGCTCAACACCGAAACGCATATGACTCTTGGCATGTTCCAATTCCCTTTTCCGAACTCACACCGATGGATCGATTCTTCGTAGCCCGCGATGCGCTTCCGCCAGTTGCCAATTCTCTCGCAGTTCACGGCGGTGTTCCGAGGCCCATTCGAGCACAAGTGCCAACGCCCGACGCGGAAGCCGGCCTTCGAGGAGTTCAAGGGTTTCTGTACCGATCAGTACTACTCCCACCCCCATTTTGGGAGACGGGCCAGGGAAAGTCAAAACACGGGAAAAGGACAATCGCGACCACTACCTTCCCGCCACCGCCGGCTCCTCGCTCTCGGCGGCCTCGCGGATGCCGGGGATCGGGAAACGCGCGCATAGCTCGGCGATCTCGCCGCGGACCCGGGCGGCGGTCTGGTCGAGATCGTCAAGGTGGCGGCAGACTTCGTCGATCCAGCCGGCGATCAGGTCCATCTCGGCCTCTTTCATGCCCATCGAGGTGATCGCCGGGGTGCCGAGCCGGACGCCGCTGGTGACGGCCGGCTTCCGCGGATCGCCGGGGACCATGTTGAAGTTGCCGATGATTCCGGCCGTGGCCAGGGCCTTGGCAACTTGCTTGCCGGTGTACGGGGCATCGCGGAAATCGAGGACCAAGAGGTGGTTGTCCGTGCCGCCGCTCGACAAGCGGTAGCCGCGGGCCAGCAGGGCCTCGGCCAGCCGCTTGCTGTTGGCGACCACTTGCCGGCCGTATTGGCGGTAGCGATCGGTGCCCGCCTCCTTGAACGCCACGGCCATGGCCGCGATGGCGTTCATGTGCGGACCGCCTTGAAGCGTCGGGAAGACGCCGCGGTCGATCCGCTTGGCAAGGTTGAACTTGCTCTGCGGAAAGTACTGTTCGTGGAAGCGATCTTCGATCTTCGAGAGGATGAAGGCGGCGCGGGGGCCGCCGAGCACTTTGTGGCTGGTGCTCGTGACCACGTCGCAGTAGGGCACGGGGTCGGGGTGCGCCTTGGCTACGATCAGCCCGCTGATGTGGGCGACGTCGGCCACCAGGTAGGCGTCGATCTCGGCGGCGATCTCGGCGAACTTTTCGTACTCGAAGATCCGCGGATAGGAGGTGCCGCCGACCCAGATCATTCGCGGCCGCTCGCGGCGGGCCAGGTCGCGGATCTGGTCGTAGTCCAGGAGCCCCGTCTCGGGACTCGGGCCATAAGGCACCTGGACGTAGTCGCTGCCGGAGAAGTTCACTCCCCAGCCGTGCGTGAGGTGGCCGCCCAGAGGCACCGGAATGCCCATGATCTTGCAGC
>JBEKVL010001237.1:0-2017 GCA_049514055.1 Tepidisphaeraceae bacterium
CCAGCCCGGCTGACAAATAACGTGGGATGTCCCCCTTATCTGCTCCGAGTTCAGTTCTGGCGGCGCGGCGGGGATTGGCGAGGTGGCCGGATGAATGGCATGATCCGCGGGCATGGTTACGAACCCTGGCCGGTGGCGTAGTTCAATGATGACCACTAGCTGCGTCCCCGTCTCGTTCCCTGTCGCGTCTGTGTTGCCCTACCACAACTTCCTGCGCCATCGGACGACGCAGATAAGGCCTGCCAAGATACAAAGTAGCAAAGGAATCCATTTAGGCATGGCGAGAAGAAATACACGTGAATGCCGATTAATATCGGCGTCTCCGATCCAGAGGCGGACAATCCCAAGTCGGAGTTGGTAGCTGCGGACTGCGGTCCTGTATGGCGTTTCATTCTGCTGTCCTGCCTGCGGAGGCAAGGGTCCGGCCCGTGGCTCCTCTACACAGATACAAATCTCGTTGGCAAACCCGATCAATTGCCAATAACGGCTTTGTGAGGCCCAGATGCACAGGCCGCCGCGATTCGGGGGGGCGCGCAGTATTGAGGCAAGCAGTGAGGCAATAAGCAGCAGCAGGAGCAGCGCGATCCATCGTGCAATCTGGCCTACAACAGATATTCTTGCATGTTGTTCCGAGTTGTACATGAGTTTGACCATGGGGCTTCCGCTATGGTTGGCGTTGGTTATTCTCCGCGACGGCACTGCCGTACTGCCTCGCCCCACATCCAGCCGGGCGCAGCTGCGGGCACGATGACTGAACTGGTACTGTTGGGGCCGACAGTGACGTTGTTCGCGAGCGTGGTGATCTTCGTAATATCGTCGAATTCGAAGTTGACCGCACCGAGGTAGATGTCGCCTTGGGATGTGCGGTCGATGGCCATGATCGTAAACAGGAATCGGTGACATCCATCCGCTTGAGGCGCATCCAAGAACGAATTTGGCGTGCTCCCGCGGGGACCGCCCGCATCGACGTAATCAGGCAGTTGTGGCCATTCTAAGCGGACGGGAGTCATTCTTTCTTCTTCCGTGGCCGTCCGCGATTGCGGAAGGTGTGCTCCAGGCCCGAGCCAGCCGCGGTGCGGGCCTGCCAGCCGGGGTCGCCGTACGGCCGGCCGCGTTTAACGCTCTGGCGGATGGCCTCCTGTTCCGACGCCCGCATGGGGCGGTTGACCAGTTCCAGCCAGCCGGCCGGTTGTGCCACCGGCCAAGGGGAAAGCAATTGTCTCTGCTCGACAGAACCGTGGGTTCGTCGCCAAAGGCTGCTCCAGCGCCAGTCCTGGGCCCGCGGCACCAACTCCGCCCGCAGGGCGTTACGTTCCACGTAACGGCAGACCAGCAGGAAATGCCGGTCGGTCTGCACCGGGAAGCTCTTGTATCGGCCCTGGTAGAGATGCCCTTCCCCCTCGCTGTGCGAATGGGCCCGCCAGCGCTGGGTGTGCGTCACCGTCAGCCAGCGCATGAATTCGGCCAGGTCTCCGTCCCGCCGCGGACGAAGCACCAGGTGCCAGTGGTTGGGCATGAGACACCAGGCGAACAGTTCGACGGGCGTCCGCCGCCACGCCTCATGCAGGATCCGCTCGAAGGCCTCGTAGTCGCCGTCCTTGTGAAAGATGGCGGCGCGGAGATTGCCACGGTTCAGAACGTGGTACACCAGCCCGCCGACGGCTTGTCTGGCACGCCTTGGCATGGCCCGGAGCATATCAGCGGGCGGGATGCGTGTCAAACAATGACTCCCGTCCCCTTATAATTGTCATGCCGCGTCAAAGACGTCAGGTGCCGGGTGGAATGGCGGTTCACGTCATCAATCGTGGTGTCGGACGGCAGACTATCTTCCACAAGGATGAGGACTACGCCGCCTTCGAGCGGCTGATGGCCGAGGCCCACCAGCGTACGCCGGCGCGAGTCCTGGCCTATTGCCTGATGCCCAACCACTGGCATTTGGTGCTCTGGCCGCGCGGCGACGCCGAGGTCGGCGAGTTCATCAAATGGATGACGCACACGCACACCCAGCGCTGGCACG
>JBEKVL010001238.1:0-2016 GCA_049514055.1 Tepidisphaeraceae bacterium
TCCTACGCCGCGATCTACACCACGGTTCTCCCCGCCCAGGACCAGGGCTTCGAGCTGAACGCAATCGCTGCGGCAGTCATCGGCGGCACGTCGCTCGCGGGAGGCATCGGCACGATCTGGGGAACCATCATCGGCGTGTTCATCATGTCGGTGCTGGCCACCGGCCTGCCGGCTCTGAACCTCGAGGCCCACTACCAGACATTCTTTACCGGCGTCATTGTCATCGGGGCCGTGCTCCTGGACATGTACCGCATTCGCAAGGGAGCGGAAGTGCGCATCGAGACCCCGGCGGACGTCTACAAGGCCTCGATGATCGAAAAGATCGCCGGCATGAAGCAGGAAGCGTTTTCGCGGAGGACGGCTGGCGAGACTCAGCAGGCCGCCGCGATCCAAGCGCAGATCGCCACGGCGCGAAACGAGCTGAGGGCCACCTTCGCCAAGATGAGAGCGGAAGAGAAAGCCGAGCAGGTCCGGATCCGCGCAGAAGAGAGGGCGGCGGACCACGAGTTTGCGGAGATGGTCAAGCACAAGGAGCTTGCTCAACCGAAGGAAATGGAACGGCAGCCGTAGGCTGCAGGACTCTTGACCCAGCCTCGAACGTATGTTCGAGGCACACATGCAGAGGAGGTACACGTATGTCCCTAAGAAAAGGCGTGCTGCTCATGGCAGCGGCCGCGCTTCTTGTTGCGTTCGCTCTTCCGGCGTTTGCCGGCGGCACCGGAGAGAAGCCGGCAGCACAGGGCGGGAAGATGTACATTCCCGTCATCTCCAAGGGGTTCCAGCACCAGTTCTGGCAGGCGGTCAAGCTGGGTGCAGAGCAGGCGGCAAAACAGTACGGCGTCGACATCACCTTCGAAGGCCCCCCCACGGAAGCCGACATCCAGCCCCAGGTGCAGATGCTGGTGAACGCCATGGCGAAGAATCCGTCCGCCATTGCACTTGCGGCACTCGACACGAACTCCGTCATGGATCAGCTGAACCAGGCTATCCAGAGGAAGATCCCCATCATCGGGTTCGACTCCGGAGTTCCGAATGCGCCCAAGGGCGCGATCTATGCGACCGCGCAAACCAACAGCCGCAACGCAGCGGCGCTCGCGGCGGACAAGATGTTCGACGCGATCAAGGACAAGATCGCGGCTGCAAGCGACTCCAGTCCGGTCATGATCGTTGACTTCAACCAGGATGCAACAAGCATGTCCGTGACCTCCCGCGGAAAAGGGTTTCGTGACGAGATGATCAAGCTCATCACCACCAAGACCAGCCACGGGATGGGAGACATCGCTGTCACCGGCAACCCGGCGTACATTGAGGCCGGTACTCCGACAAGCGGGAAGGCGATCCAGATCCAGGTGCTGGTTCCCGCGACTCCGAAAGACCCTGACGCCGTCGCCGCTGCCCAGCCTATGCTGGGTCGTGTCCAGTCGGACAACATTGTCGGCATTTTCTGCTCGAATGAAGGGACCGCACGCGCGGTGCTCACCGCCACCAACGATGGCAGCGCGCTGCCCACCCAGTATCCCGGCTTGATCGTGGTCGGGTTCGATGCCGGCAAGGCCCAGAAGGCAGCCGTCAAGAACAAGTACTTCTTCGGTTGCATCACGCAGGATCCGGTCCGCATTGGGTTCCTGGCCGTCGAGCTCGCCTACAAGGCGGCAAAGGGACAGGCCGTGGCGGATGTGGACACAGGCGCCAAGTTCTACGACGCCAGCAACATGGATCAGCCCGAGTTCGGGCCTCTGCTCTACGATTGAGACAGCGTCTGCCTGTTTGCTAGACAACTTGCCTCGACTCGGGGCACGGGCCCGCCAAAACGGCGGGCCCTCTTTGTCTGTACCCGCGGGAGGATGAAAGAGAATCCCCGCCTCAGCGTGGATCCTCTTTCACGCTCGCACGCGCCGCCGCGGCCAGGGCACCCACGGCCCTGTTGGCGTCGAGATCACGGATGAACCACCCGATCGCGTCCTGGATCCCGGCCAGCCACGCCTCGGAAGCCGCCGCGCCGTGCGTGACGCTCGG
>JBEKVL010001239.1:0-2014 GCA_049514055.1 Tepidisphaeraceae bacterium
CCAACGGCGTCGGCGGCCTGATCTGGCCATCTGCCCCGCTGGCAGCCAAGAGTGCTGCCACCGCCGCGGCAAAGCCGGCAAGTAACTTGATTCGTGTCACAGACTAGCCTGCGCCCCAGGCGCTTGGATGACCGAACGATTTTGAGGGGATGGGTAAGTACCATCTGCCACGCGACAGGTCAAGGTCATTTTCTCCCAACTACCGATCTTGTGTGAGCGTCTTGATGGCCTGGAATCCGCCGGTTGTGGGGGGCAAGTTGCACATGTGCCGATAGGACGTTACCCTAATGGCGGTGGCATAGGATACGTCAACGGGCGTTATTCCCCATGAAAGATTCTTCCCTTCTCATCGTCCTCTTTCTGCTGATGAGCACCGCGGATCTGCCGTCGCAACAACCGGCCAAGACGCCGGAACCCAACTACGATGAGAGCAAGGTGCCCAAGTACCGGCTACCCGACCCGCTGGTCCTGGCCGACGGCCGGCCCGTTGCGGACGCCGCGACCTGGCGAAACCAGCGCCGGCCCGAGATCCTGCGGCTGTTCGAGACCAACGTCTACGGCAAGATGCCCGGCCGGCCGGAGAAAATGAAGTTCGTGGTCGATTCGGTTGTCAACGAGGCCCTGGGCGGCAAGGCCATCCGCAGACAAGTGACCGTCCTGTTTTCGGGCGAGGCGGATGGCCCGAAGATGAACATCCTTCTCTTTCTGCCCGAGCAAGCCAAGAAGCCCGTGCCGGTATTCCTCGCTCTGAATTTTAACGGCAACCAGGCGATCCACCCCGACCCGGGCATCGCCGACCACCGCGCGGGCGAGAAATCCAGAGGCACGGACGCCCACCGCTGGCCGGTCGAGCGGATCCTCGAACGTGGCTATGGCCTGGCCACCGTGCATTACGCCGACCTCTTCCCGGATAACAAGGAGGGCTTGCCGAAAAGCGTCATCCCGCTGTTCTACAAGAAGGACCAGACGCGGCCCGCGGCCGACGAGTGGGGCGCGATCGGGGCCTGGGCGTGGGGACTGCGCCGCGCGATGGATTACCTCGAAACCAATCGCGACGTGGACGCCCGACACGTCGCGGTGCTGGGCCATTCCCGGCTGGGCAAGACCGCGCTTTGGGCCGGGGCCTGCGACGAGCGGTTCGCCCTGGTCATCTCGAACGACTCCGGCTGCGGCGGCGCATCGTTGGCCAGGCGCCGCATCGGCGAAACGGTACAACGGATCAACACCGCGTTTCCCTATTGGTTCTGCGGCAACTACAAGCAGTTCAACGATCGGGAAGAGATGCTGCCGGTCGACCAGCACATGCTCATCGCCCTGGTGGCGCCCCGGCCCGTCTATGTGGCCAGCGCTTCCGAGGATCGCTGGGCCGACCCGCGCGGCGAGTTCCTCTCGGCCAAGGGGGCCGATCCGGTCTACCGTCTCCTGGGCACCGAGGGACTGTCGGTCAAGGAGATACCGGGCATCGAGCAGCCGGTCGCCGGCACGATCGGCTACCATCTCCGCCGCGGAAAGCACGATCTGGCGCCCTACGACTGGGAGCGATACATGGATTTCGCCGACCGCCACTTCCAACGGCAGGATGCTGCAATACGATGACTTGCCAACTTGCAACGTAGCAGGCACACTCCGTGTGCCGTAATCCGTGGACGGCACACGGAGTGTGCCTGCTACAATTCGGGCAACCGATTGAATTGCGCGTACTCACCACGCCGGAAAGGAGTTGTCTCATGTCGCTGAATACCCGCACCCGCCGCCGGTTCCTTCAAGAAACGGTCGCAGTCGCCGGCTCGCTGCTGCTGGCCGGGCGGGCGAATGCCGAGCCGGCCGAAAAGCCCGGCAAGCTCCACCTCGCCTGCAACCACTACCCGTGGCTCGTCTTCTACCGCCGCGACAAGCGCGATTTCGACGCCGCGCTCGATGTCGGTCTGGCCGAGGTTGCCCAGAGCGGGGTCAACGGCTTCGAGCCGATCCTCAGCTCGCCCGCGCAGGCCGACAAGTTCGCGTCCCTGCTGAA
>JBEKVL010001240.1:0-2011 GCA_049514055.1 Tepidisphaeraceae bacterium
CTACGACCCCGGGTCCAGTTTCCCCAAGGACCAGCTTCGCAAGGAGAAGGACATCTTCGACGTCTGGTTCGAATCCGGGTCGTCGTGGCACTCGGTCCTCGTCGGGCGCGGCAAGATGGGTCGCGAAGCTGTCTACGCTGACATCGAACGGGCCATCGCGGCCGAGTTGCAAAAGCAATTCAATACTGCGGACGTCGGTGATTTCAAGGTGCAGTTCGATCAGCAAACCGGCCATATCAGCGTCTTACGCAATGGCATGCCACTCGATGAGAAGACCGTCGGCCGCATCGCCGCGCAGGCCGTCAAGGAGAAGCTTATCCAACTGGTTCGGCAGGAGCAATGCGGCACGACCATGCGCTACCCGGCCGACATGTACCTCGAAGGTTCCGACCAGCACCGCGGCTGGTTTCAGTTGTCGCTGCTGCCGGCACTCGGCTGCACGGGGCGGCCGCCGTATAGGCAGGTGCTGACCCACGGCTTCATCGTCAAGCCGGATGGCACCAAGGTCAGCAAGAGCGACACCAAGGAATACGTGACCGCCACCAAGGAAATCGACACCCACGGCGCGGACCTCCTGCGCCTCTGGTGCTGCTCGGTGGACTATCAGAACGACATCCCCACCAGCCCGCAGGTCATCCGCGAATTCGGGGACAAGTACCGTAAGATCCGCAATACGCTGCGGTATTTGCTGAGCAATCTTTATGACTACCAGCCCACCACGGTGCGTCATGGACCCACCCTACAGCCCGTAGGGTCCGCTTCAGCGGACGCGGGTGTACCCAGCACTCCATGCTCAACCACGGATCGGTGGGCAGTGCCCACCCTACAAATCAGCACATCTTCCCTGGACGCCTGGGCCATCGACCAGCTCAACCAGCTCATCGCCCAGGTCACCGAAGCCTACGACGTCTACCAGCTCCACCGCGCCTTCCGCCTGCTGCACGACTTCTGCTCCGTGCAGATTTCCGCGGTCTACGGCAACGCCATGAAGGACCGGCTCTATTGCGAATCCCCGGCCGCGCCGCTGCGCCGCCGCTGCCAGTACGTCATGCACCAGATGGTGCTGGCGCTGACCAAACTCCTGGCGCCGATGGTCGTCTTCACGGCCGACGAAACCTGGGAACACATCCCCCACAAACCGGCCGACGAGGCGAATCTTCCCTCCGTCCACCTCGCCCTGCTGCCCAAGCCGCTGCCGCTGGAAATCCCCGCCGAGACGCGCCGGCAATGGGAACTGTTGATGACGCTCCGCGAAACCGGCCTGATGCAGCTCGACGGCATCAAGAAGGCCGCCGGCATGAACAAGGCACTCGACGCCGAGATCGTTTACACCGTGAAATCCGAGCAGGAAAAGTCCTGGCTCAGCGCTTACGGCGACGACCTCGAAGACATGCTCGGCGCGGGTTTCCACTCCATCGTCGTCGATCCCAGCGCGGCCGCCATCTCCATCCAGGCCATCGACCGCCGCGACAAATACCCGGCCTGTGCCCGAAGCTGGAAGCGCCGTCCCGACGTCGGCCAGGATCCGGCGCACCCGGACCTGAGTCTCCGCGATGCGGCGGCCATCAACGCAGGGAAATGAGAGTCTGTCGGTTTGTCGTCTTTCTGCCTCCTGACGAGGTAGAATGATGCCTATAAGGAGTCCGTTCCCCGGCATGGGTCCGTATCTCGAGGTGCATTGGCCGGGAGTGCAATCGAGTCTGGTGGCACACGTCGCGGACAGCCCCAATGCGCGGCTGCCGGACATTGCCGTTCCGCTGCGGCCGCAAGATCCCCGAGTCGGCCTGGACTTGCAGCGACTGGTTGAGGAGACGTATGCGAACGGCCGATACGGCCGGACGATCGACTACTCGCGTCCGCTTGATCCACCACTGGCTGCCGAGGAATTGCGTTGGGTTCAAGAGTTGCTGGCGGGGTTGGGGAAGGCGTGACCGTTATTTCGGTCGAGCCGTAGTCCTCTGTCACCGTCTGTAGCCGCGATCGATGATCGCGGTTCCCCGCCGCGATGATC
>JBEKVL010001241.1:0-2011 GCA_049514055.1 Tepidisphaeraceae bacterium
GCCGGCCTACATCGCCGGGCCGTGCGCCATCGAGAGCCGGGCGCATCTCTTCCGCATCGCCGAGGAGGTCAAAAAAGCCGGGGCGCACATCCTGCGCGGGGGCATCTTCAAGCCCCGCAGCTCGGCGCACTCCTTCCAGGGGCTGGGAGCCAGGGGCGACGAAGATGCCCGTGAAGCCCTCACCTGGCTGCGCGACGCCGGGCGGGCCTTCGAGATGCCGGTCATCACCGAGGTGCGCGGTGAAACCCAGGTTGACCTCATCGCCGAGTATGTTGATATCCTGCAGATAGGCGCGCGCAATATGTACGACCAGGACCTGCTGGGCGTTATCGCGCGCAAAGGCAAGCCCGTCTTCTACAAGCGCCATTTCGGCGCCGGTGTCGAGGAGTTCCTTTCCTTCTCCGAATACATCGCCGTGGAGGGCAACAAAGACATCATCCTGTGCGAACGGGGCGAGCTGCCCATCGGCAAGGGCAAGAACTACACGCGCTACACCCTCGACCTGGCCGCCGTGCCGGTCATCCAGAAGGAAACCTACCTGCCTGTGATGGTGGACCCCAGCCACGCCACCGGCCGCCGCGACCTGATATACTCTATGAGCTGTGCGGCCATGGCGGCGGGTGCAAGCGGGCTGGCAATTGAGGTACACTATAATCCAGCCGAATCATGGGTGGACGCGGCTCAGGCCATCACCGCGGATGAGCTTAAAACCATCATCGATGACTGTGGCCGCATTCACGCCATTACGGCCAGGCAAAACATGAAGGCGAAGGCAGGTAAGTAATCGATGCACACACTCAAGGTGTCGACTCGCTCCGCGAGCTATAACGTTTACTGCGGAGCGGGCGTCCTGCGCGATATGGCAGGCCACCTGAAACGCTCGGGTATGGGCGACCGGCTTTTCATGGTCACCAACCCTTACGTTTTCGAGCTGCACGGGTATAACCTCAAGGAAGACCTGCAAGCCGCCGGGTTCGAGGTAAATGTTTTGACCGTGCCGGAAGGCGAGGAGTTCAAGTCCCTCGAAATGGCCGGACGTCTCTACGACGATTTGAGCGATGGCCTGGCCGAGCGTGGCACGCCCCTGCTGGCGCTGGGTGGAGGCGTCATCGGCGACCTGGCGGGCTTCGTGGCGGCCACCTACATGCGCGGCATACCCTTGATACAGGTCCCCACCACCCTGCTGGCCCAGGTGGACAGCTCCATCGGGGGCAAGACAGGGGTTAATCACGGCAGGCTCAAGAACCAGATAGGCGTCTTTTACCAGCCGTGCGCCGTTTTCAGCGACACCTCCGTGCTAAAAACACTGCCGCCCGCTCAGCTCTCCAACGGCCTGGCCGAGGTCATCAAAAGCGCCGTTACCGGCGACCGCCTGCTGTTCGCTTTCCTAGAACAAAAGATGCCCGAGATTAGAGACTTTGATGCCAAGGCCCTGGAGACGGTCGTCATGCATACCGCCGCCGTCAAGGCGCGCATCGTGGGCCGCGATGAGCGCGACAGGGGACTGCGCAACTTGCTCAATTTCGGACACACCGTGGGACACGCTATCGAGGCGGTTACCGGTTTCAAGGTAAACCACGGCACCGCCGTGGCCGCCGGCATGGTGGTCGCCGGGCGTGTGGCAGTTAAACTGGGCTTATTCATCCCCAGGGACCAGGCGCGCCTAGTGAGCCTCATCGCCGCCGCCGGCTTGTCCACCGAGATGCCTGAACTTAACATTGCCGATGTTCTGGACGCCATCAAGCACGATAAAAAGGTCTCTTCCGGAAGGGTGAAATTCATCCTCCCGGTGAGCATCGGGCAGGTCATCATCACAGATAAAGTAGACCTCGCCGTGGTGGCAGAGGCCCTGGCGGAATAATTTATGGAAGCGCCGCGCATCTGTGCCGTCATTACGAAAATGGACCAGGGCTCCATTCATCAGGCGGAGCCTCTGGCAGACCTTTTCGAGGTCAGGATAGACATGATAGGCGCGGGTTGGGAAAAAATGGCGCTGGCGCTCACCAAACCC
>JBEKVL010001242.1:0-2010 GCA_049514055.1 Tepidisphaeraceae bacterium
GGATCTCCTGGGGACCTTCCCGGGCGCACTCGTCCCACCGGTGGGCAGGTTCCTCTCCAGATGGTTGCCGGGCCTGTATTTCGCGACCGCCTCGCTCATGCCGTTTCTCGTCGGACAAGTTGCGTACCTGCTGAGGAAGAAGTGACGTTGCGCGAGGCAGATTCCTTGAGGAGCGTGTTGTGATGGTGAAGCGATTTTTCGACATCGTGGCCAGCGCTTTGGGGCTTGCCGTCTTGACGCCCGTGCTGCTGGCGATCGGGGTATGGATCAAGCTCGACTCTCCCGGACCGGTTCTCTACCGGGGACGGCGCGTCGGTCGAAACGGCAGGCCGTTCAACATCTTGAAGTTCCGCTCGATGGTAGTCGACGCGGAGAAGATCGGCGCCTCTTCGACCGGCGACGACGATCCGCGCATTACGAGGCCGGGCCGAATTCTGCGCAGGTACAAGCTGGACGAATTGCCTCAACTGCTCAACGTGCTTTTGGGCACGATGAGCTTCGTCGGCCCACGCCCGCAGGTCCAATGGGCTGTCGAACTGTATGGCCCGGACGAGAGGCGGCTGTTGGACGTGCGGCCGGGCATCACGGATTACGCTTCACTTGTCTATCGCAATGAGGGCGAGCTTCTCCGAGGCAGCACCGACCCGGACAAGGACTACCTGGAGAAGATCGCGCCCGGGAAGACGCGATTGGGGTTGGAGTATGTGCGCAACCACAGTCTAGGGGTTGATGTCAAAATTCTCTTGGCGACGGCCCACGCACTGTGCGGCGCGAGTCCGGATTGGTGCCTGCCGGCGGCCCATCGTCCGGGCGAAGCGGCGCCGGCTCGTGTTGCGCAGTCTTGACGATCAACGATCCGCCGGCGGCATTTGATCCTCGCAGTGGCAAGAGAGAAACACATGGACTGGAAAGTAAAATTCATCAACTACCCAAGGCACTTCGCCAGCCTTGAACCCGAGGTCATGAAGACCGTTTACGATGTGCTTTCCCGTGGCGATCTGATCCTTCGGAAGCAGACCGAAGAATTCGAGCAGAATCTGGCCGCGTTCTGCGGCACAAAGCACGCGGTCGGCATGAGCAACTGCACGGACGCGCTCCACCTGACCTATCGCGCCGCCGGGATCGGACCCGGCGACGAGGTGATCACCGTCTCCCATACGTTCGTCGCTACCGTGGCGGGGATCGTCCACGCGGGGGCGACGCCGGTACTTGTCGACATTGCCGGCGATCACAACATGGATCCCGCGAAAATCGAGGCGGCGATCACGGCGAAGACCAAGGCAATCGTTCCGGTGAGCCTCAACGGCCGCGCCTGCGACTTGCCGCGGATCAAGGAGATTGCGGACAAACACGGCCTGCTTGTCCTCGAAGATTCGGCCCAAGCGCTCGGAGCGACGGTCCGCCACAGGAAGGCGGGCGGCTGGGGCTTGGCGGGCTGCTTCAGCTTCTATCCCGCAAAGCTACTGGGCGCCTTCGGCGATGCCGGAGCCGTCGTTACGGACGACGATGACCTAGCCGAGAAGCTCCGCTTGCTGCGCAACCACGGACGCACCCCAGCCGGCATCGCGTTTTGGTCCTTCAATTGCCGGATCGACAACCTCCACTGCGCGCTGTTGGATCTCAAGCTCAAGCGACTGCCGGCCTGGATCGAACGGCGGCGCACGATCGCCCGGATTTACCACGAACGTCTTGGCGCAGTCCCTCAACTGCGGCTTCCCCCTTGCCCGGAGTCGGGTACGGACCGGTACGACGTCTTCCAGAACTATGAAGTGGAGGCGGAGAACCGCGATGCGCTTCTGAAGCAATTGAACGCCAGCGGTGTCGAGATCCTCCTGCCGTGGGGTGGACAGGCGGTTCACCAGTTCCCCGCCTTGGGACTTGGACATTTCCGGCTCCCGCGGACCGAGGCCATGATGCAGAGGGTCATCCTGCTTCCCATGTATCCCGAATTGACCGACGACGAGGTTGCGTACGTAGCCGATGTGGTGACCAAGTTCTATCGGGGTTGAA
>JBEKVL010001243.1:0-2010 GCA_049514055.1 Tepidisphaeraceae bacterium
CACCCCCGACCCCCGCCTGACCCCACCTTCCGCATCCCCTGGTTCTTCCCCTTCGTGCCTCCGTGCCTCCGTGCCTTCGTGCCTTTCCTCTTCCCCTTCGTGCCTTCGTGCCTTCGTGCCTTCGTGCCTTTCCTTTCCCCTACAACTCCACACCATTCCCCCCGAAGACCCCGCCGTCTACGAAATGCTCGCCCACGCCGACACCATCGGCATCTTCCAAATCGAGTCGCGGGCGCAGATGTCCATGCTGCCGCGGCTTAAACCAACATGTTTCTACGATCTCGTCATCGAAGTCGCCATCGTCCGCCCCGGGCCTATCCAGGGGAACATGGTTCACCCCTACTTGCGCCGGCGGAACGGCGAAGAGGCCGTGACCTATCCATCGGAAGCGATGCGGCAAGTGCTGGAGAAGACGCTGGGCGTGCCGCTCTTTCAGGAACAGGCCATGCGCGTGGCCATGGTCGGTGCGGGGTTCTCGGCGGCCGAGGCGGATCAACTTCGGCGAGCCATGGCAGCTTGGCGGAAGAGCGCAAAACTTGAAACCTTCCGCCAGAAGATTGTCGATGGCATGTTGGCCAACGGCTACACGCAGGGATTTGCCGAGCAGTGCTACCTGCAAATCCGCGGGTTTGGGGAATATGGATTTCCCGAATCGCACGCGGCGTCGTTTGCGTTGCTTGTGTACGCTTCGGCGTGGCTCAAGTGCTATTACCCGGCCGAATTCGCGGCCGCCCTCATCAACAGCCAGCCCATGGGATTCTACGCCCCGGCCCAGATCGTGCGTGATGCACAGAACCACGGCGTGGAAGTCCGGCCGGTGGATGTGAACGAGAGCGAGTGGGATTGCACATTGGAGGGGTCTCCCGAAGAGTTGCCAGTTGCCAGTTGTCAGTTGCCAGTGCTGCGGCTGGGGTTTCGGATCGTGAAGGGATTGCGGCAGGAGGAGATGGAGCGGCTCGTGTCGACGCGTAAGCGGGCCGGACGATTCACGTCGGTCGCAGATGTTCACGAAACCACCGGACTATCCAAGGCAACGCTGCGAAAGCTGGCCGAGGCCGATGCCTTCGGCTCGCTCGGACTGACGCGACGGCAGGCGATGTGGCGTGTGCTGGAGGTGGACGACCGGCAATGGCCGCTATTTGCCGATGTAGGGTCCGCTTCAGCGGACGCGGAGGCAAGATCGCGTCCGCTGAAACGGACCCTACAGACAGACACACAACAGAACGCCGCCGATTTCCTCCCCGCCATGCCCCTCGGCCGCGAGGTGATGACAGACTACTCCACCACCGGCCTGTCGCTCAAGCGGCATCCCGTGGAACTGATCCGGGAACAACTGCGAGCCATGCGTATTCTGACCGCCAAAGAAATCGCCGACCTGCCTCATGGAACCAAGGCAAAGGCGGCCGGCATCGTTCTGATCCGCCAGCGTCCCGGCACCGCCTCGGGCATCGTCTTCGTGACCATCGAAGACGAAACCGGCATCGTCAACCTCATCATCCGGCCGAACATCTTCGACCGCGACCGCCAACCCGCCCGCCACGCCGACCTGCTCCAAGCCGAAGGCCGAATTGAGCGCCAGGGCGAAGTCGTCCATCTGGTCGCCACCCGTCTGGCCGACCAAAGCCCCCTGCTCTCCGGCCACGAATTCCGCTCGCGCGACTTTCACTGAGCCGAAGTTTTCCTTGCAACACTCCTCGACAGACTTACTAAACAATGTAAAGTAATTCTCCCAACCCGGAGGTCTCATGCTCGGACGTACACTTGCTCTCTCGCTTGCTCTCGGTTCCGCCGCCCTCTTCGGCTCGGCGTTCGGCGCCGATGCACCACCGGCCAAGCCGGACAAGCCGGCCACGATCAACATCCAGGCCGACAAACCGGGACATGAAATCAGCCCCGTGCTTTGGGGTATCTTCTTTGAAGACATCAACCTCTCGGCCGATGGCGGCGTCTACGCCGAACTGGTCCGCAACCGCTCGTTCGAGGATTCCGACAAGCCCGAACACTGGACGC
>JBEKVL010001244.1:0-2008 GCA_049514055.1 Tepidisphaeraceae bacterium
CCGGCGTGCGGAACGTACGCTTGGCGGCACTCGCGGCAGAGCGTGCGGACGAGGCGCTGTGCCATCACCCCTTCCACCGTGCTCGAAACCAAGAACGGCTCTACGCCCAGGTCGGCCAGCCGCATGAACGCGCCGGCCGCGTCGTTCGTGTGCAGCGTGCTGAACACGAGGTGGCCGGTGAGCGACGCCTGGACGGCGTTTTCGGCCGTCTCCAGATCGCGGATCTCGCCCACGAGGACCACGTCGGGATCGTGCCGCAAGATGCTCCGCAGGCTGGAGGCGAAAGTCAGCCCGACCTTGCTGTGCACCTGGATCTGGTTGATCCCGTCCAACTGGTACTCGATAGGGTCCTCGGTCGTGATGATCTTCGTTTCTTCGTCCTTGATTTCGTTCAGCGCGCTGTAGAGGGTCGTGGTCTTTCCCGACCCGGTGGGCCCGGTGACCAGAATGATGCCGTGCGGCAGCTTGATCAGCCGCCGGAACCGCTGGTACAAGTCCTCGTCCATACCGATGCCGCGGAGGTTGAACTGCATGCGGTCCTTGTCCAGCACGCGCATCACGATCCCTTCGCCGTGGAGCATGGGGATGATGGACACGCGGACGTCGACCTCGCGCCCGCGGACTTTGAGCTTGATGCGGCCGTCCTGGGGCACGCGTTTCTCGGCGATGTTCAGCCGCGCCATGATTTTCAGGCGGCTGATGATCGCGGCGTGGAAGCGGTTGATCTCCGGTGGCACGGGCTGCCGTTGCAGCACGCCGTCGATGCGGTAGCGGATCTTCATGCCTTGGGCCTGCGACTCCAGGTGAACGTCGCTGGCCCGCGATTCGACGGCCTCGACGAGGATCTCGTTGACCAAGTGCACGACCGAGGCCTGCTGCGCCATCTCCGAGGCTTCGGAGTTGTCGAACTCGACCTCCTCGAGCATCTCGACCGGGTCGCGCTCGAACTGTTGCGCCACGAGCCCGTCCACCGTCTCGGAACCGACGCCGAGGTGCGTCTTGATGAGCTTCGCCAGATCTTCCGGCGCGGCCAGCACGGGCAGCACACTCGTGCCTGTGGCCGCGCTCACCGCGTCGAGGGCGTGCAGATCGAGCGGATTGGCCGTCGCCAGAACGATCGAACCCTCCTCTCGGCGGATCGGAAAGACGTTGTGGCGGTGGATCAGCTTGGAAGGGAATTCCCGCAGCAGGGCGAGATCGATTTTCGCGGTGGTTAAGTCGATGACCTCCAGCCCCATGGCTTTGCCGACCGCCGGCAGGGCATCCTCCTCGGTTTCCGTGGCGAAACCCATTTCGGCCGCAATCTGGCCCAAACTGGCGGCGGAGGGCGGATCGAACGGCGCCAACGGTCGGCGCAATTCCGATAGCCCCTTCTCGCGGAAGGTCGGTGCAATGGACATCGTATGGTACCTACAGAGGAAAGCTAGCAGGGCCTGCCGGCACACATTCAACCACCGGCAGACGAGTTCATCCTTGAAACTTTGGCGCCTTCATGCGACGGCGCCAACAACCAGCAAGATTTCCAAAGAGCGCGGCGTCCGTGGGTGGGGTCGGTGTAAGCGGACGGTGGTGTTGCCGGCACTCTCTACGACTAATCTGCAACAGGTCCTATTGACCCGGACTATTATTCAGGCAGGATTCACAAAGGTGGGACTGCAACCGCTTGACTGTGACCCGCATCCTCGGGTCCAATAAGGTGCATTGTAGTCGGCGACGCGATGAAGTCAAGTCCCGTGATGCGGCTCCGCTTCCATCGGCCCGTTTCTACCATATATCACGGCGACGCCGAGAGATTGCGAAACCAAGGGGGTTTAGGAAAGGCTTGGCCGTGAAATCATTGCACAGAATTCTCTTCGTCGTCTGTTTTGCCTGCTTCAGTTTTCGGACCGGATCGGTCTTGCCTTGTTATGCGGCCGAACCCCATGTGTCTTCGGCCGCCGATCGGGCGCCGATACCGGCCAAGATTGTTCGCCATGCCCAGCGGCTCATGAAACAGTACGACACAGAC
>JBEKVL010001245.1:0-2007 GCA_049514055.1 Tepidisphaeraceae bacterium
TCAGCCCCAGCACCAGTGCCGCCCTGACGTCTCCGGTTGCCGTGCGGTCCACTTGCCCGACCAGCACCTGGTCGACCGTCGGCGGCGCGATCGCAAGATCGAACTGATCGAGCCCGGCCTCGACGATCCGTGCAAAATCCTCCATCGTGGCAGGCTCATCGCCCATCAATTCGATAAGCTCGTCGAACAACTCGCACGCCTTCTCCCAGGCCTGTTGGTGCTCGTCCGCCAGTTCGTGTTGCTCGGCCGAGCGCGCCGCATCGATCCACTTCGCAAGTTCCTGCCGCGCCCCGAGCTTATCGATGAGCACAAACAACGCCTCCACCCGGCGTCGCAGCGGCAGGGGGGCCTTGGCCTGCTCCGCGAACTCCCTGAGCGGTCCGGCGACGCGTTGACGCATTGCGTCGACGCTCTCCACCTCCTCGTCGATTACCCGTTCGTCCTCGGCTTCATTGGGCCGACGCCGCCATCGCCACGGTTCGGGCGATATCCACACGCGTCCGCGCAACCTGTGCTCCAGAACGTAATTCTCCAGCGCATCCGCTTCGTCGCCGCAAAGTCCCGCCAGGCCGGTCTTGACGAGCGTCATCACCGCTTCGTGTGGCCAGGTTCTCGCCGCCACAGCCAGCGCCGCCCGCACCAACTGCACGAGCGGGTGATGTGCCATGCTCCGTCGCCGATCGGCAAAGAACGGTATGCCGTGCTCGGTGAATGCTGCCGACACCAGATCGTGATAGTTGTCCAGCGACCGCACCAGCACCACGATCTCCCGCAGGCGCATGCCCTTTGACAGCAGTTCCCGGATATGCCCGGCCGCGTGTTCCACTTCCTGCCGGCGGTCGCCGGCCTCGACAAAGCAAACCGCCGCCAGCGCAATTCCAGTAGGACAGACATTCCTGTCTGTCAACAATTGTTCAGTAGGACAGGCATTCTTGCCTGTCAACGGGTGGTCAGTAGGACAGACATTCCTGTCTGTCAACAGTTGTTCAGTAGGACAGCCATTCCTGTCTGTCAACGACTGGTCAGTAGGACCGGCATCCCTGCCTGTCCTCATCCGAACTTGTTCCCCCGCCATGCGTTGCTCAACCATCCGCAACTCCTCCGTCGCATACCGCCTGCCATCCTTCATCAGCACGGCCTTCCCGACGGCCGTTCCCTCTTCCACGCAAGCCTTGAGCAGCTTCTGACACGTATATCCCACCCGGTGCAGAACCTCCAGTTCATCCGGTGTTGTCGCCGTGTCTACAGTCGCGCCCGCATCCATCAGCAGCGTAACCTCCACGCGCTCGCATAGTCGCCCGAGGCGCACCAGCATCCGGCGTTCGGGATCGGAGAACTCGCTGAATCCATCCACGAACACCGTCGCTCCGCGCAGGCACGCGGCTTCTTTCATTCGTTCCAGGATAGCCGCGATCCGGCGCCGCGGGTCGAGGCGTTCCTGGCCGAGGAAGGCGTCGTACGCCCGGTACAGCAGCGCCAGATCCGACAGTTTGGCCGCGAACATCCCGCCCGCCTCGCCGGCGAGTCTCTCGACGTCCTCCGGCCGTTTGCCCGCGCGGTCGAACTCCCACAGCGTCGCCTCGATCTTCGCGGGTAATCCGGCCTGGTGCGCACTTCGCGCGAAGAACCTCAGCTGCCCCGCATGTCTGCGCAACAGTTGCCCCAGGATCATGTTTCGCCCCAGCGCATCCACCTGTGGCACCGCCGATCCGCCGACCTCGCCCATGATTTGCTCGGCCAGTTCATCGAACGACAACACCGCCAGCCGGCAGAACCCCGGCACCGTCCCATCACAGGCGATCTGCCGCTGGGCGGTAAATGTCGCCTGTCGCGGCAGGATCAGGTAGATCGGCGGACCCAGCGGGCTGGCCTTGAGCTGGCCAAGAATCTGCGCGCGGCAATAATACGTCTTGCCCGTTCCCGCGCGACCGATGATGAGGCGAATCCCCATGGCGGCGCATTATCCATGTCGGGCCTGCTTGGGCAATGGTCAGGGGGGTCATCCCA
>JBEKVL010001246.1:0-2006 GCA_049514055.1 Tepidisphaeraceae bacterium
GACCAGTCGGGCCATCCGAAGGCCCGGTCGGGCCGATGGGACCAGTGGAGCCAACAGGCCCGCCTGAGTTTTGGTATCCGAGCATGATTACACCCCCATCCAAGCCACGTCTTGACCGGCACTTAGCGAGACAACGTACACGTCGGCCGGGTCTTCCACCGGCAACTCGATGCTGGCACCCGGAGGCAACGGCATCCCGCCCGTGCCCGCGTCCGAATTGGGCGTCACGTTCTTGCGGCCGATACAAACGGTGTCCACATTGGGCACCGGGTCGCCGGCACCGGGGGCTCGAATCAAAATCCCGCGAACGAACGTGTGCGACACGGGGCTCAGAGGCGTAGGCACCGGCGTTCCGCCCGTCACGACGGTCGCAACATGCCCGTGACGGAGTTCGCTGTTAGGCGAGGTTTCTTTAATCTCCCACATGGCTCTTTCCCTCTCCGCGAACACGCGGTTGACGATCGGTTGACAGGGTAGTATCGCGGCTGGCCGCTTTCTCGGCCTTGCCCGCACCTGCTTGATTGGTCGAAAGATCAGGCAAGCCTCGGGCCGCCGGATCACTTCCCGTGGAGCCGACGCCACCATCCGTGCCGTCGCCTCCGGCCGCCGCGCCAGCGTTCATCCCTTCGCCGCCGGCCGTCTTCTGGGCCTGAAGCACGCGGATCGCCCGAAGGGCATGATCCTCGCGGGCCTTCAGGTGCTCTCCGTCATCGAAGCCAAGGGCCATCGCTGCCGTTGCTTCGCCGCAAATGCCATTGATGACGGCTTGGATGATCGTATCGACATCGCTCGTGGTATACGGGGCGCTGTCGATCTCGGAGTTAATCGACTCCAGATCGTCCACGCTGATCTTGCCGCCCAAGAGGGCCAGCACGATGCACTTCGCCAACTCGCGCTTGATCTTTCGGCCAGGAACGGCCGCCATCAACTTGACCAGCGAATTGGCCTCGGCAATCCGATCGGCGTCCGACCGAAGGGCATAGATGTCGGGATACTTGATCGTGGCAATCTTGCGACTGGCCACTTTCCGCTCTTCATAAGATGCCCAATGCTCGGCGATCTGCCGTTCGGCGTTCTCCAGCACCAGGCCGATGTAACTCAGCCCGGCCTCAAGACCCTGGTTGTCCACGATCTTCGATTCGGCCGACTGCCGGCTGGCGAGACTCGCCACCGAAAGGTTCACCAGCTTGCGAATCTCGTCGGAGAGCTTCTCTTGCAACTTCAGGCTCGCGCCCAGCGGCTCAGACGGCGGAGCAATGAAAGTCGGGGCATTGAGGCCCTTGTCGTAGAACCGACCGTGACTCACGCCGACCGTAGCGTCCGTGTCAGCACTCGGCTGACCGCCGGCACTCGCCGATCCATCCGTAGCCGCTTGCTTTAAGTGGGCTCCGTTGGCCCGCAAGTCCCGCTGCTCGACATAGAAGGGGAAGTTCGACTTCAGGGCGTAGTTGATGTCAGAACTGCCGAGATTCAGCAGCGCGATCTGATGGTTGACCACGTCCTTAATCATCGAGTCGCCGATGTCCAACAGCACGAAGGGAATGCGGTTCAACTCCAACTCGATGACGCCGCCGGGGTTGCCGTCGCGGTCGATGGGGTTGCCATCAGTGTCAAGGAATTGCAGGTTGACGAAACCCGTGTCGCGGTTGATCCACAACATGCGAAACCGCTCGACCGTGGTGGTCGGCAGGTAGGTCCGCTGGTCGAAGTTCAAGACCACGTCCCGTAGCAGGATCGCCTGGAACGTCGAGGGCTCCTCGGGTTTCGAGCAGGTCCAACTAAGGATGTCTTCGATCGGATAGAAGTACAAATACGGCCGCGACCCTTGGGTGTCGGCCATCGTCACTTCGCCGGTCAAGGCCGGGGCATCGACGAACACGCCCACCCGGCCCATAATCAACAGGTCGGTGAGCACCTTGACGCCCAAGAAGGCGTTCATATTCAGGCCGCGCTTGTCCACGCCCAGATCGAGGCCATTCACGGCATTCTGATAGGCGGTCGTTCCG
>JBEKVL010001247.1:0-2005 GCA_049514055.1 Tepidisphaeraceae bacterium
TCGATCGCCTTCGCGCTGGGCTATCTCTACAGCAACGGCGACTCGATCTACGACAACTTCATGACCTCCGGCATTCTCAGCCTCAACGATGCGCGAGTGCTGGGGGTGCGGCTGCCGATCGTGCTGCTTGCGGCCTTCTTCCTAGTGGGCTGGTTCATCCTCGACCGGACGCGCTTCGGCCGGGCCTTCTACGCGACCGGCGAGAACCGTCGGTCGGCGCGACTGTCGGGGATTCCGGTGCAGATCTACGTCGTCGTGGCCTTCTGCTTGTGCAGCGCATTTGCGAGCTTCGGGGCCATTCTTTCCAGCGCCAGCGCCGGCATGGCGGATGTGCGGACGGGGATCAATTTCCTGATGCCGGCGTATGTCTCGGTGTTTCTCGGCAATGCGATGTTCGGTCGGCCTTCCGCAGGCGCGACGCTGCTGGGGGCGCTGTTCACGGAGACGATGATCGACGGCTTCACCGTTCTGAACGTGCCTTTCTATTACGGCGACGCCATCGAAAGCATCGTGTTGGTGCTCGCGCTGCTCTCCTCAAAACCGGAACTGCGGGACGCCTTTCGCGGGATGTTCATACCCGCCAGGGGCATGGCTGGGGGAGGGCATTTGTGATGACCATGACGAACGAGGCGCCGCGGATAAAAGTCATCGTGCAATTTCTGCGGCAGGGCGTCAGCAGCGTGCTGCACGGGGCGATGCGCGGTAGCCTGGTGGTGCTCTTGGTGTTGCTGTGCATCGTTCTGGGCGTCATGCAGCCGGCCTTCGTGTCGCTAGCTAACGCTATCGATGTGTGGCGAACCGCGAGCATTGCCGCGATCATGTACGTAGGCGTGACCTGGGTGATTGCCTCCGGCGAGATCGACGTGTGCTTCATGGATGTCGCCGCGCTGGCTGGCATGGTGTTCGCCGTCATCGCCAACGCGCATTTTTCGCCGCTGTTCGCGGCGATGCTGGCGATCGTCGTCGGGCTCGGCATCGGCCTCTGCAATGGCGTGATGGTTGGTCTCCTCGGCTTTCCGTCGCTCATCGTGACGATCGCGAGCGGAACCTTCGCGCGTTCCGTCGCCACCATTCTTGGCCATGGCCAGCCTCTTGACCTCGACAGCAGCGGCGTGGTGGGAAGCTTCGCTAATGGCGCCGTTGCGGGGATGCCGCTGATCGGCATCGTCGCTGTGCTGTTATACGCGCTCTCCTGGTTTCTGCAGGAACGGCTGGTCATCGGCCACCACGTGTATGTGCTGGCGCAGAACAGCATGGCGCTGCGCCAGGTAGGCGTGCGGACGCAGTGGATTCGGTTCGGGCTGTTCGTCGTGTCGGGAGTGATGTCCGCGGCGGCGGGCGTGGTGCTGGCGGGGACGCTGAACTCGGGCAATCCCATGATCGGCGGGTCGTTCTTCCTCGACGGCCTGACGGCGGTTTTTCTCGGCGCTACCGTGATCCGGCTCGGCCAGCCCAACATCATCGGCACTGGTCTGGGCGTTATCATTCTCGCCGTGCTGGTCAACGGCCTGGCGCTGGTCGGCGCGCCGAACTTCGCGCGCGAAATCGTCAAGGGCGTGCTGCTGCTGCTCGGCGTCATCGTGGCCGTGAAGGGCGGCGCAATGAGGTGGACCGGTTTCCGGCGGTTGCGCGCAGCCAAGCCGGCGCCTGCGGGCGACGATCAAGCGAAGCTCCGACGGTTTTCCGCCTAGACGAGAACGCTGGACAACGGTGAAAAAATGATCGATCTGACAGACAAGGTGTTCGTCGTAACCGGGGCGGCGTCCGGCATCGGCGAGGCAATCGCGAAAGCGTTGCTGGCGGTCGGGGCAAAGGTGACGCTTTGCGATCGTGCGGAGGATCGATTGCGGTCTTTGGCCGCGACCCTCGGCCCCGACGCCTTTCCGCTGATCGTCGATCTCACCAATCGATCGGAGGTGGCTGGCATCCTGGACAAGGTGCTGACGCGCTTCGGACAACTCGACGGGGTTCTCGCCAACGCCGGGCTGTACGTCGGTGGCGATGT
>JBEKVL010001248.1:0-2004 GCA_049514055.1 Tepidisphaeraceae bacterium
TGATGTGCGGGCGATGGCGCAGAAACTGGGCATCGGCTACGACGCCGATGGCTGGTTGAGCGAGGCTCACCCCAAATTGCGGCCGGTGGAGACTAACACGGCCGTGGTGTTTCTGGCCGGTGCCTGCCAGGGACCGAAGGACATTCCCGAATCCGTGGCCCAAGCGTCGGCGGTGGCGGCCAAGGTGCTCGGGCTGTTCTCGGCGACCGAATTGAGCCGCGATCCGGTGGTGGCGAAGGTGAACCGTTGTGCCCCGCCGCTTTTCTCGACGTGCATCGGCTGTTTCACCTGCGCCGCGGCCTGTCCATACAAGGCAATCGAGCGCGATGAAATCCGCGATCGCAAGGGCAATCTGATCAAGACGGTTGCGAAAGTGAATTCCGGCCTGTGCCAGGGATGCGGAACGTGCGTGTCGTTGTGCCGCTCCAAGTCGATTGATCTGGACGGTTTCACGGACGAGCAGATGCTGGCGGCCTTGGCGGTGTTGGCGGGGTAGGCCATGTCGCAAGCCATGGGCCGAAGCCCCGTCAGGGACGAAACATGTTAGCCCACGGCGTAAGCCGTGGGAGATTGAGACGCATTGAGAGTGAAGCCCCGTAGGGGCGACACATATTAGCCCATGGCGTAAGCCATGGGAGATTGAGACGCATTGAGAATGAAGCCCCGTAGGGGCGACACATATTAGCCCATGGCGTAAGCCATGGGAGATTGAGACGCATTGAGAGTGAAGCCCCGTAGGGGCGACACATATTAGCCCATGGCGTAAGCCATGGGAGTTCAGGAGAACGCAACAACGCAAGCCCCAGAGGGGCGACAGAATTTGTGTCGCCCCTACGGGGCTACGGAAAATATCGCCGCATAGAGACCCACGGCTTACGCCGTGGGCTACTGTGTGTCGCCCCTGCGGGGCTTAACGGAAACCGAGCCATGGGTCATTCATACTCCAACATCCTCATGCATGTGATCTTCTCCACCAAAGATCGCAAGGCCGCGATCGACGAGTCGATCCGTGAGCGGCTGTTCGCGTACATGGCCGGCGTCGTCAATGAATTGAATGGCCGAGCGTTAACGGTCAACGGCGTGAGCGACCACGTTCACATGCTCGCCGCCGTGCCGGCGACGATGGCGGTGGCCGACTTCGTGCGGACGGTGAAGGCCAACGCGTCGAAGTGGGTCCACGAGGAATGGCCCGAACGAACCGCGTTCGCCTGGCAGACCGGATACGCGGCCTTCAGTGTAAGCATGTCGGTGAGCGAAGACGTGAAGGCATATATCGCCAGGCAGGAGGAACATCATCGCAAGTTCTCGTTCAAGGACGAGTTTGTGGCGTTCCTCAAGCGGCACGGAATGCAGTATGACGAGAGGTATATCTGGACCTGAGCCCCGTCAGGGGCGAAACACATTAGCCCACGGCGCAAGCCGTGGGGATTGGAACGAATTGGGAATTCAGCCCCGTAGGGGCGAAAGCTATTAGCCCATGGCGTAAGCCGTGGGAGAACGGAACGTAGCGAGATTCAGCCCCGTAGGGGCGACACAATTTGTGCCGCCCCTACGGGGCTAAGGACGAGATCGCCGCATGTGGACCCACGGCTTACGCCGTGGGCTAACGTGTATCGCCCCTACGGGGCTCATGCCGGCGATCCAAATGAGGACAATGATGACCGTGACTCTCAAACCCGAACCCACGCCTGCCTCGAACACCTCCGTGTTCGAGCCCAAGATCGTGGCGTTTGTGTGTAAATGGTGTACCTATGCCGGCGCCGATCTGGCCGGCACGAGCCGACAGGTTTATCCGCCCAACGTGCGGGCGCTGATGCTTCCCTGCACGGGCCGGATCGACGTGACGTTCGTGCTGCGGGCGTTTCTCCAGGGCGCCGATGGCGTGATCGTCAGTGGTTGCCATCCGGGCGACTGCCACTACACGGCCGGGAATTTCCGGGCGCGGCGGCGGTGGATCCTCTTCCGCGATCTGCTGGATACGCTGGGCGTTGATCTGCGCCGGAT
>JBEKVL010001249.1:0-2003 GCA_049514055.1 Tepidisphaeraceae bacterium
ACAGAAGATTTGTTGCAAAGAAAACATGAGCATTCAGCCCCAAACAGGGACGGATAATTCCTGGTGCAAGGCAATCCTAACCGACAGCTAACGAAATTCTAACAAGTTTCGGCCGGGATTGCACCTGGAGCCACCCGAAGAGAGGGGTTGGGCCGTCGTAGGTCAGGCTTTCCAGCCTGACTAGGGTGCGTAAGCGAAACACCCGACTTCGCTTGTCCGGCGCGACGTCAGGCAAGAAAGCCTGACCTACTGGGCCGTTTGCAGTCTGGCGGCCAGCAGGGTATTGTGCAGCAGCATGGTGATTGTTAGCGGTCCAACACCGCCGGGCACGGGCGTGATGCAGCCGGCGACCTGGCTGACCGGCCCGAAATCGACGTCGCCCACCAGCCCTGCTTCCGTGCGATTGATGCCCACGTCGATCACCGCGGCGCCCGGCTTCACCATATCGGCGGTAACGAACTTCGGCCGGCCGATGGCTACGATGAGAATATCCGCTGCGCGGGTGATCGACGGCAGGTCGCGGCTGCGGCTGTGGCAGACGGTCACCGTGGCATCGCCGCCAGGCCCCTTCTGCATGAGCATCATGGCGATCGGCTTGCCGACGATCTCGCTGCGGCCGACCACGACAACATGGGCCCCGGCCGTGGGAATTTGATGCCGGACGAGAATTTGTTGAATGCCGTGCGGAGTACACGGCAGGAACAGCGGGCGGGCTTGGACAATGCGACCGACGTTCTCCGGGTGAAATGCGTCGACGTCCTTCAGCGGAAGGACCGCGTCCAGCACGCGGGTCGTATCGATGGCCTTGGGCAACGGCAATTGCACGAGAATGCCGTGTACGCCGGGGTCGCGATTGAGCTGATCGATCAGCGCCAAGAGGCTGTCGGTCGTGGTCTCGGCCGTGAGCCGGTTGAGGCGGCTGGTAAGCCCGTTTTGCTCACATGCCTTCTGCTTGCTGCGGACGTAAACCTGGCTGGCCGGATCTTCGCCCGCCAAGACCGCCGCCAAGCACGGCTTCACGCCGGTGCGGCGGGTAAACTCGCAGACCTCGGCCGCGATCTCGGCACGGATCTTGTCGGCCAGGGCTTTGCCGTCCAGAATGGTCGCAGCCATGCTTAATTGAGCGTTTGCACGATTTGGATTCGTCGGCCGCCGCGATCGAATTTCACGAAGCCGTCCACCAGGGCGAAGAGCGTATAATCGCTGCCCTGGCCGACGCCGCTACCTGCCTGGAAAACCGTGCCCAACTGCCGCACGAGGATATTTCCGGCACGGACTTCTTCGCCGCCAAACCGCTTCACGCCGCGACGCTGGGCATTGGAATCCCGACCGTTACGGCTGGATCCTTGACCTTTCTTATGTGCCATGTCAACACCTAAATCGTTGCTATATTTCAGCTTATGAATTCCGGTTCGCAGCCGGTTCAGACTGCTCCACAGACCGGAAACCCTTATTTCTAGTAAAAAAGCGACGCGAAGTCAACCGGGGCCAGCCACTTCTCGTTCCCACGCTCCGCGCCTTCTCGTTCCCACACCGACCAACGCTACGCGTCGGTGCCCGGTGGGAACGCACTGGATGGCCGTTCCGCGGCCCAGCAACAAGAACGCGGAGCGTTCATTCATTGCCTTGCGACGCGGGAGCGTCGTAACGAGGTCGAGGGCTAACGGAATGAATTCCGTTCTACTTATCCGGCGGAACAAGCTTTTCCGCGGGCGGGAACGTTTTCCACCAAACCCACTCGAACCACGGCTTCGACGCCGGGCCACCCTTCAGCTCGGGGACGCCCGTCCGCACCTGGCCTTCCCGCACCGTATATTCGTCGCCCGGCCGCCAGAAGTTGAGCCTCAGAACCTTCGTGCGGATTTCGCGAAAGGGCGACGTGCCGGTCCCGGCCTTGAAGGCGGCATACTTGGCCGCGTCGTCGGTAACCCGATAGGCGTTCGTCAGTCCTTCGATATAGACGGAGAACCAGACGTTGTTCGGGTCGATGTCTTGCCATGTGG
>JBEKVL010001250.1:0-2001 GCA_049514055.1 Tepidisphaeraceae bacterium
ATGCGGCTCAACCTGACGGAAGAGCAGATCCCCTTGGCCATGCAGGAGTACGGCAACACCGTTTCTTCCACCCTGCCGCTATTGATGCACGACCTGCGGGCCGCCGGCCGCTTGCGTCCCGGCACGCAGACCCTTATGATCGGCTTCGGCGTCGGACTTTCCTGGGCCGGCTGCAGTTGGACGGAAACCTGGCAGCCGCGAAATACCCCTACTGCCACGGTCCAACATGGCGGCGTCGAGCAGCATTCGGGAAACAACGGCAAGGCGCCACTCGACGCCAAGCCAAACGGCAAGCCTGCGGCGGATGCGGTCAAAGCGGCGGACGCCACTTGAAGTGTCGTATCCTCCCAACCGGTGGGTATCAAGGCGGCAAACCTCGGCCGAAAAACCACCCGTCCTTCCCAGCCTACCTGCTTATCCAAGTCCCCATTGACCTGCCTGTATTTCTCTGGGTATCTTTCCGCGATTTTCTACACCGCTGCTGCGTAAATCCCACAGCCGCGGCACTCGCCGAAACGACCCAAAGTGGAAACAATCGCAACAACGACGATCTGCCGTGCGCACTCGCCTTCCCGCCCCGGAGAGCGCGTGTGTCGTTGTATCGATCGACGGCTTGCTATCCTCATCTTCCTGGCAGCCGTAGCCTTTGCCGGCTGTGCGTCGCAGCAGTGGGTCACGCTCCGCAGCGTTCCCCGCAATCCGCTCGGCGATGAACTGCAATTGGCCTCGTGGAGCGGGCCGCAGCCGACGCCGCGGACGATCCAACTCCTGCGGGTCTACAATCTGGCCCCCGCGGCCAATGGCGACTCGCGGACGCTCCTGGAGAACCTGCAACACATCACCGAACAAGAGCCGTCGGCCGACAAGGTCTATGCCATGTCGGAACTGGCCTACCTATCCGCCCGCAAGACCGAGAAGCAGGACCAGGCCAGGGCGCTGGACCTGTATGGGGCGGCCGTGCTGCACGCCTATGCGTTTCTGTTCGACGATCGGCTGGCGGCGACGCGGAATTGCTACGACCCGCAGTTCCGCGGGGCCTGCGACCTGTATAACGGCGCTTTGGAATCGGCTTTGCGGTTGAGCTGCAATCGCGGCGAGTTGCGGCCGGGCACGACCAAGACCATCCACACGGCGGCCGGGACCTGGGACATCAACTGCGTGCTTCGCGGCGGCGTCTGGCAGCCGGATGACTTCGATCATTTCGAATTCGTTTCCGACTACGAGATGAAGGGGCTCAAGAATCACTATCAGAGCCACGGCTTGGGCGTGCCCCTGATCGTCGTCCGCCGCAGTTACCAAGGCGAGCCCGAGGCCGCCCGCTTCTATCCGCCGGGCCTGAGTTTCCCCGTGACCGCCTTCCTGCGGCCGGTCAGCGGACCGACCCATGGGGACCGCAACCAAGGTCTCTTGGAACTCTGCGACCCGCTGGAAATCAACGACACCCGCGTGGGCCGCCTCCAAGTGCCGCTGGAGAGCGACCTGACGACGCCGCTGGCCTACTTCCTGTCGAAGGTGCCCCTGGAATCGCTGGCCACCGTCGGCCTGCTGGAGCCCGAGCGACTGCTATTGCCGCGCGACGACCATCAGACGATGGTCAAGGGATTGTACATGGTGCAACCCTACGAGCCGGGCAAGATTCCGGTTCTCTTCATCCACGGCATGTGGTCGAGCCCCATGACCTGGATGGAGATGTTCAACGACCTGCGGAGCTCGTCCGACATTCGCCGGCATTACCAGTTCTGGTTCTATCTGTACCCGACCGCCCCACCCTTCTGGGTGAGCGCGGCGCAGTTGCGCCGCGACCTGGCCGAGACGCGTCAAGTCGTCGACCCGCAACATCGCGAACCGGCCTTGGACCAGATGGTGCTGGTGGGCCACAGTATGGGCGGGCTGGTGGCCCGCCTGCAAACCCTGGAGAGTGGTCAAGACTATTGGAAACTGGCAAGCCGGATTCCCTGGGAAGAGGTCAAGGCCGAGCCCGAACTGCGGCAGAAGCTTGGC
>JBEKVL010001251.1:0-2953 GCA_049514055.1 Tepidisphaeraceae bacterium
AGAACGATAGTGATCCAGCAGGTAGTACTCCGGCCTCCGGAACGGCGGTAGATTTATCCAATCGAACTGCGCCACCCGATCCGTGTATGCCTTGTTGTCCACTCGCAACCCATCGCTGCCCGGCAGCGGCCGGCCCTGCACATCCGTCACCTCGGACGACACCAGACCGGCGCGGTTGTACTCAATGCTGACGCGAAACACCCGCCCATTCTGATCGACGTCGTAGCGAACACTCCGGAAGACGCGATCCGCCCGCTGCCCCAGCGGTTCAATCACGACCGCCATCACAAACGCCGCCGCGATCAACATTATCGCCACCAGCGCCGCATGCACGCAGAACCCAAGCCCGGCCTTCGCCAGGCGCGGCGTGGAACCATCCTGGCCGCCGGCCACAAACACACCCCACGCCGCCAACGCCGCGATCACCAGTATTGCCAGCACCACTGCCGCCACCGGCAGAAAGTCGGGAAACACATACGTCACCGCCGACGCCAGCAACCCTCCGGCCACTGGCAGAACCCGGCTGCCATACCACTTCGCCTCCCGCACCCCGATCACCATCCCGCAGAACACATACACGGTCCCGCCCAGCAGATCGGCCAGATTCCCCAGCCCCATGCTCCATGCAAACGGAGCCACCCGCCGGTTCGGACTCGATTCCCACCACAACGACACCGCCAGCGGAATGCCGGCCGCCAGCCACAACAGCACGATCGCCGCCAGCGCCTTGCCCGCAAACAAACTCCGTCGTCTCGCCGGGCGATGTATCAGGAATCCCCAGGCGTCGCGCCGCGCCTCAAACACCGTCGCCATCAATCCCAGCAGCAGTCCCCCGGCCGCACACCCGATCGAACTTGTCGCGTTACACTCGCCCGACAACATATACCGGTACGCTCCCCATCTCCCCAGCGCGATGGCCGCGGCCATTCCCACCAGAATCAGGGCCGCCCATTTCGCCAGTTCCCGCAGGTCTTTCCTGAACATCGCCAGCATCACGCACCCTGCCTTTCCAGATTCCGCGTCAGCGAATCCTGAAAGAAGCTCTTTTCGCCGCGCTCGCCCATGTACGCGATCAGGGCATCCTCCAGGCTCAGCGGCGTCTCCTGTACGCTCTGCGCCCCCAGTGTCCCCAGCACGCGCTGCGTCGATTCATCCACGTTAGCGATCGTCAGCCGGGTTTCACGATCCGCCCGAAACGCCTGGAGCAACCCCGGAATCCGCGGTAATTCCGGCGGCATCCCCGGATACCGCAGCACATATTGCCTCACCCGCTGCCGGAATGTCTCCATCGGACACTGCGCCCGCAACACGCTGTAATCGAGTATCGCCACGCAGTCGGCCACCCGCTCCACGTCCGCCAGCAGGTGCGATGAGAAGAACACCGTGCGTCCCTGTCCGCGCGTCACATACAGCATCGACTCCAGGAGCGACCGCCGCGCCACCGGGTCCAGGCCCAGTGCCGGATCGTCCAGGATCAGCAGTTCCGGCTCCGGCGCCAGTGCCAGCGCCAGGGACAAACCCGCCCGTTCCCCGCGCGACAACTCGGCCGCCTTCGTCCGCACATCCACCCGGAAGTGCGAAATCACCGCGTCGAACACCTTTTGATTCCACGGCCCGCCAAATCGTGCTGCAAATGCCGCCGCCTCCCCCACCCGCATCCAGCGGTACACGGGATGACCTTCGGCGATGTAGCCGATCCGCGAAATCACCTGCGGCGACAGGCAGCGGCTGTCCTCGCCGAGGACCCGCGCCTCGCCGCGTGTCGCATCGAGAAGACCGAGCAACATCCGGATCGTCGTGGTCTTCCCGGAACCGTTGCGGCCGAGGAATGCGAACACCGATCCGCGCGGCACGCGCAGGTCCAGTTCATATACCGCGCACTTGCTCCCGAAGTATCGCGTCAGACCCCGAGTTTGGATCACATGGTCATTCATGACGACGACCTCCCTCAACCAATGTTCCCGCCGCCAGACCATCCAGTTTCCCCTGCACCACGCTCGGCCTTCGTATAAACCGGCCGCCGCTGGGCCACGAACACCCCCCGTCCCCGCTGCGTCTCCAGAATCCCATCCCGCACCAGATCCGCATAGGTCCGGGCAATGGTGTTCGGATTCACCAGCAGCCGCTCGGCCAGCGCCCGCACGCTGGGCATCTGCTCCCCGGCCGCCAATTCACCGCGCGCCAATGCCTGGCAGATCTGGTCGATGATCTGCCGGTAAATCGGAACCGCGCTGCCCGTGACGATGGATAATTCAAGTGCCATGATAAACTGTACTAGTCACACTAATACAGTATATACATCGTCTCTTTGTTGGGGTCAACTGGAATCTGAGTGGATTTCTGTCGGAACGGGCGTGACCAGAGATCCGGTCGAATCGTAAACTGTTTACCCTGAAGCAGTTGTCATTCTGAGCGTACTCGCGAAGAATCTGGCTTCGGACTCCAAGCCCAGATCCTTCGCGAGTACGCCCGGGAGGGGAATGAAACGGGGAATGAAACGGGGGCCCAGCTAGTGGGTCGAGCGAATAAGACGGTGCCTCGCCCCATTGACTACTCATTGACCCGGAAAGGTCATAAGCCAATACTCCACATGCCTACGCACCATGACACCGGGACGGGAGCGGGTGGCATCATCAGTACGCCAGTTTGGCCGAGCGTATGAGACGGTGCCATCGGCCTGATTGTGGGGATTCGCGCGTGCTTCGCCTCAACTCCGACGGTACACTGGACTCGACCTTCGGGTCCGGCGGCAAGGCGGTGGTGACCATGGGCAGCGGCGGCGTGAGCGCGAGCGAAATGACCCTCGATTCCTCGGGGAACATCACCCTTGTCGGCGCGGCCGACGGTAATGTGGCCATCGCCCGCTTCACGTCATCCGGAGCCCTGGACACCAGCTTCGACGCCAACGGCAAGCTGACCCTCGACTTCGGCGGCACGGACTGGGCCACGGGCG
>JBEKVL010001252.1:0-2966 GCA_049514055.1 Tepidisphaeraceae bacterium
ACCGCCCGATCCCACTTTTAGACTCACACCTGAACTGTTGCAACTGGAGATGCCGGCCGAGATGACCGCTGTCAGCAGGGCCAGAAAGAGCGCTCTGAAGAGCGCCTTCCGGCGCCGGCCAAACGCCAGCGGCAGCAGCACTAGCAAGCAGACCATCGGAAGCATGCGCCAGGTGGCTGGGCTCTCCATGCGCGCCGACCCGGACTTCCCCGTCGAAATCTGAACCGTCACGTTTCCCGTGGCGCCGGCGCTCACCGTCGTCGTGGCGGGGTTGAACAAGCACAACGCATTGGCGGGAAGCGTGCCGCACGTGTAAGTGAAGCTCCCCTGTGCTCCGCTGGCAGGATTGATCGTCAGCGAATAGCTAGCGGTCTGGCCGGCGGCCACGAAGAGGCTGTTCGAGCCGGCGACTGCCACCGCAAAATCAAAGCCCACTCCCGATAGCGCCACACTGGCCGGGGAAGCCACAGCGCTTGAGCTGACCGTGAGTGCTCCGGTCGCCGTCCCGCTGGCAAGGGGCTCAAACACGACTGCCGCGCTGCAACTTGCTCCAGCGGAGAGGCTGGCAGTGCAGGTGTTCTGCGTGAGTGCAAACGGGGCGTTGACTGAGAGCGCCAACGGCCCGATTGCATAGTTGCTGGAGTTGTTGATCGTCACTGGCAGTGCCGCGCTGGATTGACCCACTCCCACGACTGGAAAGGTCAACTGTCCTGGACTGCCGCCCAGCCCGCCCGAAACCTGCCCCGAACCATTGAGCGACACCGAAGCCGGCGTAACGCCAAGCGTGGAAGACGAAACTGTGAGCGCGGCTGCAATGGCTCCGGTCACTGCCGGGGTGAAGATCACCTGCACTGTGCAACTGCCGCCGCCGTTCAGGGAGCTCCCGCAATTCGTGGTGCCAAGCGAATAGCTGGCCGCGGCCGGGCCCGTGATCTGAAATCCCACGTTGGCCAGGGGCGTACCGCCTGTGTTGCCAACGGTCACAATCTGCGCTGCGCTGGGCACTCCGGGCTGTTGCGTGGAAAAGCTCAGACTGGAAGGGTTGACGCTGAATGCCGGCGGTGCGAGGCCGGTGCCGTTAAGCGACGCCGTCTGTGTGCGCAGAGCATCGGAGATCGTGAGCACACCGGACTGGCTTCCCTCCCGAGTTGGTGCAAAGACCACGCTGATGGTGCAGGCCGCGCGACCAGCCAGTTGCGTTCCGCAATTGTTCGAAGTCTGAAACGCTCCGCTCGCTGAGACACTGATCGCCGTCAGCGGAACGTCGCCTGCGTTGGTGAGTGAAATGGTCTGTGCGGCTGAGAGTGCGCCGATCGGCGTCCCCGCAAAGTTGAGCGTCGCCGGATTCAGGGTATCCGTCGGCACAGCAGCCCCGACTCCGCTCAGCGTCACGGTCTGCGTTCCGGCTCCATCGGTAAATGTCAACGTGCCTGCTGCGGCTCCGGCCTGGGTGGGCGCAAACTCCACGAGCACCTGGCAACTGGAGTTCGCAGCAAGAGTGGACGTCCCGCATGCGTTGCTCGAAATCTCGAATTGAGACGAAATGCCTACGCCCGTAATTGGAACTGCGATTCCACTGCTGTTGGCGGCCTGAATCTGCAGAGGCGCGGATGCGGAGCCCACCAGCACCTGGCCGAAATCCACGCTGGTTGGAGTCAGGCTGACCGCGCCTGCCTGCGACCCGGTTCCGGTTCCCGTCATGTCCACGGTCAGCTGTCCGCCAAGGACGTTGGCGTTGATCGTTATCAGTCCAGTACGGGTACCGGTTCCGCTGGGCGTAAATGTCACCTGAATCGCGCAACTCGACCCTGCTGCCACGCTCAGATTCACGCAGTTGTCCGTCTCGATGAAGTCACCGACCATAGCAAGCGGTGCCGGTCGTTTGGCTGACAAAGGTCAGTGCAGCGGGGCTGGCGGCAGCGGTGGTCACGATTGTGCCCGCTGTCCATAACTGCGTCTGCCAGATTCCCCGGCCATACGTCGCAGCCACCAACGCCGGCGACGACGCGCCGAGCGGAGAGGCGCGTAGCGCTACAACCGGAGCTGCCGGCAGTCCTGCTCCATAAACCGACCAGCAGTTGGACGGAACCAGCGCGCAGCTTGCCACCTGGGTTGTGAAATAGACTCCCTCGTCCGTCGCTACGTAGACAGTATTGGCGTCCTGCGGATCCACCACAATGCCGCTTGCCGGGGTACCGGAGAGGTTCGATGTGAGATTCGACCAATGCGCTCCTCCGTCGGTTGTGCTGTAGGCCACCCGCACAGCTTCGGACGAATTTCTGGCTCCTTCTACTGTTATGTAAGCCGTGTTTCCCGTTGTATCGTGGCGGTCGATGAAGATGCTGGAGACGTCCATGCCGAACTTGTTCAGCGCGTCGCTATCGTTGACCACCGGACCCAGCGTCAGATCCTGCCACACCGGCAAAGCGCTCGATGCGGGGTTTAGGATTGCGCTCAGCACATGGCCGGCCAGATTTGCGCCGCCGCTGGCGGAGCCGTAAATCCCCAGGTAGACTCGTTCCTCGCCACCCGGCAATGCCAGCGCATCCATCGAGCGAATCAGCGCGTCGCCGCTACAGGCGCCGCTAGCCGCACTGTCGTCAAGAATCGGACTGATGGCGTTGTTCCCGGTCCAGCCGCTTCCGCCCTCCGGCCCGCGCCACACCCGGCAGGTTCCAACCAGCAGCTGCGACGGGTCGATGGGATCCACAAGAAACGGCGCCGGCGTGGCCATGGTGTCTCCATCTCCGCCAACATCCGCATCGCCGACCACCGGGCTCGCCCCGAAATCCGCCGCCGCGCACTCTGACGATTGTGCGCATCGGTAGATGTAGACTCCCGCCTGGTTGTTTACGTACCAGTTGGTGCTGTTGATGGGGTCGATGGCCACCGGGCCTCCGTAGCCGGCGAAAATCTGCGGCCAATCGGCGCTGGCGGAGCTGCTCTTCACGCCCGCGGTTCCGTTC
>JBEKVL010001253.1:0-3261 GCA_049514055.1 Tepidisphaeraceae bacterium
GAGCCCGGCTCTTTCTGGTGAGCGGCTACATGTTGAATCCGCAGTAAAACACCAAAGAACCAAGGATCGCAACCAGATTACGATGCCGATAATGGCCGCCGCGAGGGCCCTGAACTCAATACTCGCAACGCATGCCATCCTATGGTTGAATTCGGCCATGGTACTGCTATGAAAATCCAAAGACGCCAATTCTTGAAAAGCACGGCTGCCTTGGCGGCCATTTCCAGTGTTCCCGCCCGTCTGTCCCAGGCGGCCAACACCAGCAGGTCCTATCCTTACCTGGGGCGCACCGACGACTACACGGAATTCCAGGTCATCGAGCCGGGGCTGACCATAACGAAAGTCGAATCCTGGACTCAAGGGCAGTACGGCATGGTGCGGGTCACCACCCACGACGGACGCGAGGGCTATGGGCAGCTTTCCTCTTACGAACCGGACATCACGGCCACTGTGCTGCACCGGCAGGTCGCCCGCCATGTGCTCGGTTCCGATCCGGCGCGGATCGATGCGCTGGGCGAGAACATCCAATTAATGGGCGACGGGAACAGTTGCTACACGCCGCCGAAAGCCATTGAGGTGGGCCGCCGCCTGGAAGACCAACGCTACTTTTGGTTCGAAGAACCCTGCCCCTATTGGGAGTTGGAGTGGACGGCAGAAGTCGCCGCCGCGCTCAAGCTGCACATAGCGGGCGGGGAACAGGATAACGACTTGGCCCGTGAGAATCAATCCAAGCTGGCTGGAGAAAGCCGCTTACCTGAAAAGCGAACACCCGGCATAGTCCCAAGAACCATCGCGCTTTCATGAAAACCCGCGCAACCCCTGGCATTTCACGACGGGAGTTTCTGAAGGACAACGCGGCGCTGGCTGCGATTACCGCCGCCAGTCCTGCCGCGGGCCTTGCCTCGCTGCACGCCTCGGACTCGGAACCGCCGGAACTGCATAAGCTGATCGGCATCCAGGTGGGCTCCGTCTCGTTTGTGGACGAAGGCGTCGGCCAAGTGCTCGACCTCCTGCAGGAGCGAGCCGCCAACGACACCCTTTTTCTCACCACCTTTACATACGGCCGCGGCCTGTCGGGGAGGCAGCTCCCGGGCCATCCCTTCCCCGACCATGGCGCGCGGGAATCCGATGAGAAATCCTTCCACGGCGGCGATTACGCTGCGCCGCACGCTGAGTTTTATCGCCATACGCAGCTCAAGCCCATCCACGCCCCGGACCACGGCGATCTGGACATCGTGGCCGCCGTCCTGCCCGAGGCCAGGAAGCGCGGTATGAAACTGTTCTGCTCGGTGGAAGATGTGTTTCGCAGCGATGTGCCCGGGGTCAGAGAGGTCGCCGAAGTGGACCTGGAAGGACAGAAGGCCGGCACGCTCTGCCTCTTCCACCCAGACGTGCGCGCCTTCTGGACCGGGTTGGTCACTGACCTGAGCCAATCCTACGACATCGATGGCGTTCTCTTCTTCAACGAACGGAACGGTCCGCTTCTCAACGCGCTGGGCGCCAGCCACGCCCAGAGCATCGCCGCGTCCCGCGTTACCTGCTTTTGCGAGCACCATCAGCGGGCAGCCCGCGAACAGGGCATCGACTTCAACCGCGCCCGCGAGGGTTACCGGAGGCTCGACCAATTCGTGGAGGCCGCGCTCCAGGGCCGGCGGCCGAGCGACGGATACTTCGTCGAGTTTTGGCGCCTGCTCGTCGAGTGGCCGGAGATTATCGCGTGGGACCATTTATTCGACTTGGGCAAACACCAGGTGCTCGCCGAGGTCAGGGCCGCCGTCAAGGCTGTCCGCAAGGAATTGCCGAAGACCTGGCCACGCAGGCAGACTTCCTCAAGGTGGTCGTCTATAACAACTGCGGGGGTGAGCGCTACGCCAATTTCATTCACAATATTGGCCTGACGGTTTTCCGGGACGTGCCGCGAGAGGAACTGCTACGCTTCAACAATCACCTTCTGAACTACGGCGAGGAGGCCAAGCTCGACGAACTGGCCGCCGCCGGGCTCTCGCCCGATTACGTGGCCCGCGAAACCCAGCGCGCCCTGGCTGGCGTGCAGGGCACATGCCGCATCCTCCCGGGCATTGATATCGGCATTCCCACCGGCAGAAACTCGCGCCAGGCGTCACCCGATGACACCTACGCCGCCACGCTCGCCGCCCTCAAGGCAGGTGCCCATGGGATCATCCTCTCCCGCAAGTATTCCGAGATGCGGCTGGCGAATCTCAGCGCGACCGGGCGCGCCGTCCGGGAAACCAGGAAAGGTTGAACCCAATCACCCAGTCTATGACTGACTTCCCGACCCGCCGTGATTTCCTGAAGCAAACCGCGCTGGCCGCCACCGCCTTGGCTGGAACCTCAATTCACTGCGTTGCCTCGGGCAGGCCGTCCGGGCAAATCTCCACGGCCCTCCCGTGGTATCGCCGCACCTTGCGCTGGGGCCAGACGAACATCACCGAAATGGACCCGGAGCGCTATGACATTTCCTGGTGGCGCGAGTATTGGCAGCGGACCCAAACCCAGGGTGTCATCATCAATGCCGGCGGCATTGTCGCCTATTATCCGAGCCAGATCCCGCTGCATCGCCCGGCGCAGCACCTCGACGGCCGCGACCTCTTCGGCGAGTTGTGCCGCGCCGCCCATGAGGATGGGCTGGTGGTCTTTGCGCGCATGGACTCCAATCGCGCCCACGAAGGTCTCTACCGCGCCCACCCCGATTGGTTTGCCCTGGACCGCGGCGGTCAACCCTATAAAGCGGGTGAACTCTTTGTTACCTGCGTCAACAGTCCGTATTACGAAGAATACATTCCCGCCATCCTGCGCGAGATCATCGAGCGTTTTCTTCCGGAAGGCTTCACCGACAACAGTTGGAGCGGCCTGGGCCGGGGCAGCCCCTGCTTCTGCGAAAACTGCCAAAAACGCTTCCGCGAACGGACCGGCCAAACCATTCCGCGCGAGAAGAACTGGAGCGATCCGCTCTACCGCCAGTGGATACAATGGAACTATCAGCGCCGGCTGGAACTCTGGGACTTGAATAACCGCGTGACGAGAACCGCCGGCGGCGCCGACTGCCTCTGGGTGGGCATGAACAGCGGCTCGATCAGCGGCCAATCCCAGAGCTTCCGCGATTGCCGCGAGATCTGCCGCCGCGCCGAGATCATCATGCTCGACCACCAGTCGCGTAACGATGCCAGCGGGTTCCAACAAAATGGCGAGACGGGCAAACTCGTGCATGGCCTGTTAGGCTGGGACAAACTCGTCCCCGAG
>JBEKVL010001254.1:0-2935 GCA_049514055.1 Tepidisphaeraceae bacterium
ATCGTGGTGCGAAAATCCTTCGAATCCACCAGCACATACCCGGTCACCAACACCTGCACCGGCACCTGAAACTGTTTCCCGTTCGCCTCCAAGGAAAGCGTAGAGACATACCATCCTGGCGTCTGATCTTTGGGCGCCTTCACTTCCAACCAGACCGGAAGCGTTGTCATGCCTTCGGGCGCCTTCTCCAGCAACGTGTCGCACCAATGGAAATTCGCATCCTGCACCGCAAACCGCACCCGCGTCGTCGTAGCCGACAACGCCGCGCCGCCCGGCCCCGTGAAATCCTTCACCTTCGCCGCGACTCCGTGCAATCCTTCGGGATCGGAGAGCACCGCCACTGCGTTGCCGATGCCGTTGCGCGGCACCAGAACCCGCATCGGCACCAATGGATCAAACGGATTGCCGGCGGCAATGCCGGCGACTGCCGCGGCACGCCCTCCTACGCTCCATGCAACGGGAAGACGGGCACCCGGGACGGGTCTTTCGGCAATCTGTTCCAATTCCTGCGCGCTCCAAACGCGGGTGCCTTTCAGCGCGTCGGCATATCCGATGACGCCTGCTCCACTGCCACTGGACACCGTCACCGTCCGGATCCCGACCTGCCCCCACATACCGGCCCGGAAATTCACCGGACCGCTCACCGCCGGGCGATGCAGTTCGATCGCCAAGAGGTTTGCGCCTTTCACCAATACTTTGGACGGTACGTCCAGCGACACCTTGCGTATCCTTGCCTGATACCGACTGGCCCACTTCGGATCCATGAGCGCGCCCCTGTCTCCGCCGGTCATCGGCAACGGCGTTTGGCCGTCCTCCGTCGTGTACGCTTCGATCGGATAGTCGGTCGCCAGGGAATAAGGATCGATGGCGCCGTCCGGCATGTCCTTCCGGCCCAATTCAACGCCATTCACATACACGACCGCTCCGCCCAGATATTCCAGGGACACTTTCAAGTCCGTTGCCTTCGCCGGGTCTGACACGCCGAATCGGGTGCGCAAACAGACGATCGCAGGGTACTGTCCACCCCCTCCATTGTCGTTGACGACGCATCCGAACCTGCCCATTCGATAGAACAACTCTTCCCCGTATCGGCACCACGAACTGTCGTCGCAATCGGGACCAGACCACCCGGCCGGAGGCAACTCCGACAACAAGGCCGTCTTCGGATTGTAGTTCGACGCGGGGACCTTCGGCCACCCACACCCGCCAGACCGTCTGCGTGCCGACCGGTTCGGTCTCGGCGGCATCGGCCGCCGCGCACGCAAACCCAACAACCAAAGCTGCCGTCGCGAACATACGTCTCATCGTCTCGCTCTTTTCAATGTTCACTGTCGGCTGATCCACTCCGCCTTCGCCGCAGCGGCGGCTTCAGCGGCCCATACTCATCGCATCCACCGCCACCCGGAACCCAACGAAACCGCTGCGATCCTCCACCCCGTCGAAGTCGCGGGCGGCCGAGCGACAAAAGCCAGGCGGGTTCCGCCAACAGCCGCCGCGCAGAACGCGATCCTCATATTCGTTCTGCGCGGGGCCTTGCGGGTCGGTGACGGGCGCGTCGGAGAACGGCGCCACCCAGTCCTGACACCACTCCCACACGTTCCCGCGCATGTCGTAAAGGCCCCAGCGGTTGGGGGCCTTCTCGCCCACGCGGTGCAGCCGCGCACCGCTGTTGTTGCCGTACCAGCCGGCGGCATTGAGGGCCTCGACCTCATCAGACTCGCCGAATGCCTTTGCCGTTCCGGCACGACAGGCAAACTCCCATTCCGCCTCGGTCGGCAGGCGGATCGGGAGTCCCAACTTGCTGGCGGCCTTCTTGCAGAAGGCATCGGCGTCGACCCAGCCAACCCCTTCCACCGGATACCCGGCGCCTTTCGATTCGCTGGGGTTGTCGCCCATCACCGCCTGCCACTGCTCCTGCGTCAGTTCATACTTGCCGAGATAGTACGGCCGGGTGATCGTCACCTCATGCCGGGTTTCGTCCGCGAATCCTCCCAGGTTGTGGCCCAACTCGCTGTACGGGCTGCCCATGACAAAGCGTCCGGCCGGTATGAGGACCAGCCGCACCATCACGCCATTGCCCAAGTCCACATCCTTCTCGATCGGAAGCCCCAACGCTTCGGCCGTATCCCGTTGCCGGCGCTGGGCCTCATCCTGGTCGAACGGCCAATCCTTGTAGACTGTCGGCTCGGCGTGCTTTGTGGGCGGGGCACCGTCGTCGGGCTTGGGTCCGCAGCCGGGCACGGCACAAACCAACACAAAGCAGACCACCGTACCGACGGCGCGCAACACGGCGGCTCGCTGTTTGCCCGTCCCGGGTTGTCTTATCATCAATAGCACTCCCTACATGCCAACGGCGCTGGCGCCGCGATTTCGGGTCGGGCGGCAACCGGCCGGCGCTTTGGAAAGCCTCCATCGCCCGCAGAGATATTCAACAAACAATCGAGAATGCCAGCGACGATGAATTGAAACCCCGGTTTGTTCTTTGATCTGTTCCGTGCAAGCAAAGTCGCCACCGTGCCTCGCAGGCATGTGAAAATCATGACGTGGTATGTCCTTCATCGTGTGGCCTGACTATCTTGGAGTATCGACTTTGAATAATGGATCATGGTTTCGCAGCTCCTTTGCGTTTAGCCGCCTGAACTACACCAGCCACTTGGTAGAGATCGCGCACGGCGGCGTTCCAGCGGTTCTGGTTCTGCACCGCCGGATCGCCCCAGCCCTGACGGGTTTGGATGAACATTTCAAAAGTCTGAGCGGCGTCACCGGCCTTGACCTTGATCTCCGCCGGCACATTTGAGTCATGGTCGCGTACTTGTTGAAATGCCTCCGCCACCTGCATCCCCTCTCGTAACCATTCGTAATGCAATCGCGGCTCAGCGCCGTTGGAACCAAATACCGTGATGGTTTGTGCAAGACCGTGGCGCGGATTGGCGCC
>JBEKVL010001255.1:0-2739 GCA_049514055.1 Tepidisphaeraceae bacterium
CGAGGTTATGGGCTGGGCGGTGGCGATGGTCATGGCGCTAGAAACCTCCTGTGATGGGGAAATGCCTGTGACTAAGAGGTGGACGAGAGGGGCACTTCAGGCGCCCCACAGACGCATAGATTCGGGCTGGAATATCCAGTCGCGGGATAGAGACGGTGACGCGCTCTGTGGCTCGCTGTGAGGCGTGACGTGGCGGATTCCCTCGTGGAATGCGGCGGTGGCGCAGTGCGCCGGGGGCCGCGGAATCGCCCGACGTGGCGGCTGTGGGCGCCTCTCCCAAAACAGCGAAACTTGGCCGCGCCGAAAAGGTAGCGCGCGGGTCTCCGCCGAGGGAGTCGCTTTTGCGTCGCGACCGGCGCCCCACCTTTTCCAACCGATCGGCGCATACCTATCCACGATCTGCACCATTCGATTCGATCATTCCAATCCCAGCCGCCAACGCACGGCAAGACGAGCACAAGCAGCCCGGCGCAGGGGCCTCACGATGGAGCCAGATTGGCTGGCCATTGGCGGCGTTGATTAGACCGACCGCCGGCCCGCACCAGCACGTCGTGCTTGGAAGATGGGAGTGCGTAGCACCGCGCGGCACGCCATGTACTTGAACTGGCTGGGCCGTCAGGCTGGACACCGGCCCCCGCCCTTGACCGGCTTTGACCGGCGACCGCCGAGTGGACGCTCGTCGCGTTCCGGCGTTCATGCGACGTCGTCGGTGGGCGGCCGGCCGTCGGCCCGGAGGCGGCCGGCGGCGAGGCCGAACTGGTTGCCGACGATGTGCGCGGCGACCTCGGCGGGATCTTGACTGGCGAAGTCGCACGCCTCGCAGCGGTAGCCGGCCGAGGTGCGCTCGACGACGTGCCTCTGCGCCAGGTCGGGCTCTCGCGGGCCCGGCAGACGGCCGGGAGACCAGGGAGTCTGGTCTCGTCCACTGATGGCGGGGTTCCCACGGCTGGTCATGACTGGACCCGGACGAGCGCGACGCGGTGGTCGGGACAGAACGTCGGCGGCGTCTGAACCTCATCGAAGGTGCAAGTTCGACACCGGCTGGTGCCGGACTCGGGACAGACCAGCGCGACGCGCCCGGGTGGAGCGGCCAGGCGGCTGGCCACGTGCGCCGGCAGCGGCCTCGCCGGGACCGCCGGCCGGACGACGAAGATGTCCGAGCCGTACGACTCGAGTCGATCACCGTCGTCCTCGAGATGGCGAGAGTGCTCCCAGCGAGAGCCGCGGGGAATTCGGCCGCTGCTCACGGCTTGCTCCTCGGAGCAAACGATCCCGCACCGTCATGGGTGGGTATCCAACGCCTGAACTCAGCCCTGACCGCACTGTCGGTTGGGTCGGGCTCGACGCGGCTAACTAGGAGTCTGCGCCGTTGTTCCTCTGCCCCAGCCTCTGCCTCCTCGGCTAGCACTCGGCCCACCCTATGCCGGTACATCCACGTCCTATAACCATGGCGCTTTCCAAGACAGAAGTGCCTGAATCGCTCCTCGGGATCGCGGAAACGCCGAGCCAGGTTGCGAGCAGCCTCCACCTTGCGAGCAGCCTTCTCAACCTCAGTCTCAGGTGCGGGACTCATGGCTTCCTCCCGGCGACCGCCGCCGGACAGCCGCCGTTGTGGGAAATGCGCCCGGTTCCCGTCCGGTGCCAGGTGCCGGGCTCGGCCGCCTGGTGGCAGAAGAAGCAGGTGGCCGTCGTCGTCGTCCGCGGGTACTTCGTCGTCGGCCTGGCGGCCATGATGTCCTGGAAGGATCCGAGCGTGCCCTTGAGGGACGTCGGCGGCGGCGTCGTCTTCGAAGAAACCTCCTGGCCGATCGCCGTCGCGCCATCGTTCTTCACGGGCTTCTGCCCGTCTCCGTCCGTACATGTCCGGACAAGTCCGGATGCTCTTGTGTCACGCGGTGTCACGCGTGACGTCGTGTCACGCAGTGTCACGCGTGACGTCGTGACACTGGAGTGGAGTGGAGTGACGTGGAGTGACGTGGATTCTCTCTTCGCTTCCTTCTCTCTTTCGCGCTCCCTGGCTTTGCGCAGCCGGGTAGCCTCCGGCTCATCGCTCGGCCTCCGGGGCATGTCCGGCATTCCCACCGGCGTGTAGCGGCCGTCCGTCTCCTCAAGAACGTGGGCAGCCTTGAGTTCGTCCAGCAGTTCGGTGCTCAGACCAAGCTGCTCGACCCGAGCCTCGGTCACCGGCTCCTCGGTCAGATCGAAGGCGGCCCGGAGGCGAAGCCATCCCCCGATCCCTGCGAGAGTCAGATCGGGGAAACCGTCTCCGACCAGCAGGGTGGAGGCGTACACAGCGAAGAATCCGCCTCTGGTCATGCCCGCCACTCAATCAGTCCGGCCAGGCTGTCCACCTGTGGCGCGGCTCCAGTGGGGAACTGCCGGTCGAAGATCAGCCGGAGGTTAGGCTCGCGCTCCGGCCAGCCCGATCCGTAGGCCTCCGCGGCCAGCATGACCTCGATCAGGGTTCGCACCTTGAGGCGCAGTACGGCATTCTCGGCCCGGAGGTCCTCGACCTCGATTTCTGGCCAGCAACTCCAGCGGGCTTCGTCGCTCTCATCAGGTGCCGGGCGGCTCATGACGCCACCGCATCGAGGCGAACTGTCGCGAGAGCCTCAAAGACGCGCATCCGGAGTTGCCGCAACCCCGAGAAGCAGCGGTCGTGATAGAACATGTAATCTGGCTTCTTCTCGGCCGCGGCATCCGTGGCGAACTGCCACCAGGGCGATGCCATCGGGACAC
>JBEKVL010001256.1:0-2242 GCA_049514055.1 Tepidisphaeraceae bacterium
GTATCCAACCAAACAGCGGCAGGACCGTGCAACTGGAAATTACCACGCCCCAGGCCACGCCAGCCGTTTCCCACGACAGGCCAAGGGAGTGCAGGCAGAACAAAATGAGGGGATAGATATTGAAGCGGACCGGTCCCAGGGCTTCCTGGAAATGTCCCGCTTCGATCGCCTTGCCGAGGCCGATATACAGGACGGCATCCGGGCAGATCCCCGGCATTCTCCAGGCCATGATCGTCCGCGGCAACAAGCAAAGGGCCAACAGACCTGCTAGCACGAACCACCCGGAAGCGGAATTCCCCCGGGCCGGCGATGCGGCAGAGGGGTGGATCGGCGGGGAAGTTTCAGACGTCATGCTTTGCATGGTTTGCGGCGATCCGCAACGTAGCAGGAGGGGAGTTTCGTATCATTCTCGACCGGCCGCGGCAAGAGACACGACGCGACCGGCCGGTACGGGGGCCTTTACCGAATCCGCGCCGTTATCGCAAAACTGACGAATCGGGGCAACGGCAGTTTTCCCGCCGCCTGCCGCTAACAGGGAGTTAGCAGGCCCAAAACTTTGAAATTCTCTTGGCTGCCGCGTGGACCCGGACTTTCCAATCCGGCCCGTCGGCCGCGCGGTGATCTGCCCACATTGCAAGAACCGCTTTACGGTGCCCGACGACGAACCGCAGCCGGGAGTTGATCTTTTGGGCACGGCCGCCGCGGAGGCCCCCTCGCAGGGCGGCTCCGAGATGGACTTCTTCGACAACCTGACGTCGGCGGCGAGTCCGGCCCCGGCAAAGACAGTAACGAAGGCTGCGGCTCCCGCCCGGCCTTCCACCGCGCGCCCGGCACCTGCCAAAGCGTCTGCCAAGGCCTCGGCCGTCCCCGCCGCCACGGCCGCGTCCCGTGCGGCGGCAAGCCGTGCCAAGAAGAAGAACGATCAGATGATGTTGATCTACCTCGGCGGCGGCATCGGGGCTGCGATCCTGCTCGCGCTCCTGGCCATCTTGATCATGTCGTCCGGGGGCGGCGCCGGGTCGTCTGGGGGCGGTGGAAAGAAGAAGGACGACACCCCTCCTCGCTTCGGCATGACCGGAATCCAAAGGAAACGATTCTTTGAATCCCTGCTCCACGCCGCTGATGAAAACGGACCCAGCAAAGAATGTCGTAATGAGTGGGTCCGATTAGGTCGCGAAAAGAATCTCAGCGACCAGCAGATTTCGGAGGTCTTCAAGGAAGGCATGGACGCTGACTGGGAGCAACCGGCGATACCAGCAACCGTCGATCAGAAGCAAAAGACGAATCGCCACGAGTGGGTGCTCATGTGGAATCAAACACATCGCGATCCGATCATGTCGCAGTAAGGGCCTAGCGTGGGACCAGCGCGGGCACCGCCGGGCACCGCGCGCAGCGTGGTCGGCTTGGTCGGCGAGCGCCGGCCCACCAAATTCGACGTCGATCCTGTTGGTGGGCCGGCGCTCGCAAGCTCGCTGGTCCCACCCTACGGTCGCCGGTGCGCGTGTCACATCCGTTACGACCGTTATTGTCCCTCTCCCATCTGCCGCATCCTTTGCCGCTCTTGCCGTTGCCGCTTGCCCCGTGAGCTATTCTTTCACGGACAAGAAACTCCCCGGGACTCAAGAAACCCTCACGGCAGGAAGAGTCGAACGTCATGCCTCCAGCACGCATGCCCTCGCGGCAAAGCAGCGACAGCAAGGAAACCACGCTCGAAGAGCTCAAACAACGCATCCACGGCAAGCTGGTCGACAAGCTCGACCTGACCAAGGTGGGCGAGCTGGAAGGCGAGATCCTGCGCCGCGAGATCCGCCTCGTCGTCGAGCATCTTTGCGACAGCGAAGACACGCTCTTGAACCGCTCGGAACGCGAGCAGTTGGTGACCGAAGTGCTCGACGAGACCTTCGGTCTCGGCCCCCTGGAATTCCTGCTCAAGGACACCACGATCAGCGACATCATGATCAACGGGCCCAAGAACATTTACTGCGAGCGCCGCGGCAAGGTGGAAAAGACGAACGTCGTCTTCCGCGACAACGACCACCTCATGCAGATCATCGACCGCATCATTTCCAAGGTCGGCCGCCGCGTGGACGAGACCTGCCCGATGGTCGACGCCCGCATGCTGGACGGTTCGCGTTTCAACGCCATCATTCCGCCGCTGGCCCTGGACGGGGCCTGCGTCTCCATCCGCCGTTTCGGCTCCAATCCGTTGAAGCTGGAAGACCTGCTGAACTACAAGGCCTTC
>JBEKVL010001257.1:0-2194 GCA_049514055.1 Tepidisphaeraceae bacterium
CATCCCGAACATGACAGCGGCGTGCTGCACGGCGGTCTCTACTACAAACCTGGATCGTTCAGAGCGCGGCTGGCGGTTACGGGCATCCGCCCAATGGCGTAGCAGGCGGGCCGCTGGGTAGCCACGATCCCTAACGGATCGCGCTCTTGGGTGCATTCACCTGAAAAGTAGCGACGTTCGAGGCTTGGCCGGTGGGATTGATTACCTCCACGAGCCATCTACGGGTGCTGGCGCCCACATTGATGGATGCCGTGATCTGCGATGCGCTCACCCACTTGACCTGCGCTCCCAGAGCCGTGTAACCTGCATACCCCACCAGCACCGTCAGCCCGCCGCCGGACTGGAACCCGCTCCCGCTGATGGTCAGGGTCTGATTCGAATTCGACCCCGTCATGGGGTTCGGGCTTACGGAAGCGATCGCCGGCGGCGGCGGCGCCGGAGCAACCACCGGAAGCGATACAGTGTTGGAGGCTTGGGCATTGGAATTGACCACCTGCACGGTGCAAGTGCGGGCGGTGGTCCCTACGTCGATGGACGCCTGAATCTGGGTACTGGCCGACAAACTGGTTGTACCGACAGTGGCGCCCGTGCAGCCCAGCACCACCTTCAGCCCGGACAGGAATCCGCTCCCGTTGATGGTCAGCGTCTGATTCGAATTCGACCCCGTCATGGTGCTCGGGCTGAGCGAGACAATAGTTGGCGGCGGCGTCGCATTCGACCAGGAGTTGACCAGGTTATTGGCGTCCACGGATCCCAAGCCCGTGGTCAGGTCATATCCAGCACCGGCGCTGTAGCCATTCATGTGCCCAATGTCGGTGCTGGGCGCCTTGGTGGAGCAGCCGGACGAGCCTCCCGCGCATGGTACGGCGTTGCTTCCCGTCGTGACATCGTGAAACGCCGTGGGGGCCTGCGCCGCCAGCGGATACAAGCGCGAATTCGGATTGCCGTTGCGCATCCCCGAGCGCTGATTGACGATGGCCATAATTCCGGCGAAAGACGGGCTGGAAGCCGAAGTGCCGCCCACCAGATACAGACCACCCTCCTGCTCGATGATGTACCCGTCGTGCCCGGCTGCCGTCAAAGAGACATCGGGCAGATAGCGGTGATGCCCGCTGGCAGTGAGGGGATCAACCGAAGGCACGCCAGGGCCGGTCTGCCAAGATGGGTTGGCGTAGACGCTGCTGACGCCACCCGATCCGGCATAGAGGCTGTTGCCGCTAGCCCCGGGTGTGGTGAAACTGCTCTCCTGCCACACCACCTCCGGGATGTAACCGTACGCCGAAGCGTGGTGCGTATCCATCCCGCTATTCCAGTAACTGCCCGGCCCGTCGTTGAACTCCGTGCCGCCGACGGCAACGTTGTATGGAGTGGAGGCCAGCCCGTTGACGGCCAGCCCGCCGCTAGCCGGCTGGGTGATGTTGTTCCCCTTGCTGTCATAGGAGACCGGAACATCGCAACCCGCCGAACCGGTGTCACCGGCGGCCACAAAAACCGAGATGCCCTGCGCCGCCGCCTGCGACCAAAGGTTGTTGTAGAACTGATTTCCGGCCGCGCCGAGTTGGGCCTCGCAGGCCCCGAAACTGAGGCTCATGACCGAAGCCACGTTGTTGTTCACGATGTACTGGTTGGAGAGGTCCACACCGTCCGTCGAGCGGGTGCTCTTGGAGACCACGAACTTGACGGTAGCGCCCTTCGCCACCGCGCCGGACTATTGGCCGGCAGGCCGAAGTAGCTGCGGAAGGCGGTGACATCGGCCGGTCTGATGGTGGTGTGGCCGGGGATGGCGATGGTCTGGCCGGTGCCGTCATAGTTCAGGTTCCACAACGCGGCGACGTCGTAAATCGCGGCAAAATCATAGGGCCCAATGGCGTGGCCGCCGGAGTAGTTGAAAGCCGGCGACAATCCGCCGGCCCGTGCGCCTTCCGTAACCAGCGGGGCCACGCGACGATACAGGGGATGCACTGGGAAATCGTGCAGCGAGACGATGCCGCTCACCACCGGCGACAGGGCCTCTGGAATGGCGATGTCCGCGGCATTGGCCACGTGCCTCTCGCCGTTCACCTCGTAGTTGTGGATCTCGGTCTGGAAGGCGTCTTCCACCTGCCGCGCCAAGCCGCTGAACTCTATAGTGCGGCGGCCTTCAGCCACGCTGTTCACCTGAAAACCACGGTCCTGAAGCCAGTTGGCGACGACG
>JBEKVL010001258.1:0-2488 GCA_049514055.1 Tepidisphaeraceae bacterium
CGGCAGGTTCGCCAACAACTTGGGGTCCCTTGTGGACCTGCCAAGGGTATGACCGCGCGTAAAATTATCCAATCCCAGTCGCGAGGTCGCCGGACAATTCGTCGTTGGCGAAATCGGCTGGTAGTTCAGCCAGACATTTCCGTCGGCATCCGCCACCAACATGTCGTTGGGATAACTGCCGCGCGGCAACAAGCGGAACTCGGACACTTCGCTGGTTCCGACGTGCAGACGCGCCACGATGACGCGTTGTTGGCCATTGAACCCCGCCGTGGCCAGAACCTGACCTTCATTGTCGGGCAGGACGGCGCCGACAGCCGGACAACGGTTTTCCAACTGGCCGTAGACGTTAATACGTTGGCTCACCGGCGAGAGTCCGCGACGCCAGCAGAGGGCGCCGTCGGTCAGATCCAGGCAGTACACGGCGCCATCCCGGCAACCGAACACGGCACGCCCCTGGACCAGTGCCGGTGCTGAATCGACCGGTCCATCGGCCTCGAACCGCCAGGCTTCGCGGCCGGTTCCGGCATCCAGTGCTACAATGACATGCTCCATCGGCAAGGCGTACACCACCCGGTTCGCCGCGACCACCGGCGGTGTGACGGTGGTGCTGTACAGATAGTTCGACCGCCAGACATAGCGCCGGGTAAAAGTCGCATTGTCGCCAACGCCTTGTGGACGCGCGGACCAGCGTGGTTTCAACTCCGCGCCAATCTGGACACTCGCGGCGGCACTGCGTTGGGCGTCGCCCCGGGCCAGTGGCCAGGCGTCCTTGACCGATGGTCCGAGCGGACGATTGTACGCAGGACCTTTCTCCAACGGACCGGCCTGGCGAAAGTCTTCCGGGACCGGCATGGGATCAATACGTCCGGCCGCCGCCAAACCGCGCTGCCGGCCCCAGGCCGGCGCACAACTGCACCCCTGCCCAGGCAGATAAACGGTGTGATAGGCGAGGGCCGGTCCCGTGCCGCAGGTTCCGGACGTCCCCAGACTGCCCACTTCGTCCGGCGCCCGACCCGATCCCTTATGCAGCAGGTTCAGGAACATACTGGACGTGAATCGCCCGTATCCGCAACACCACTCGCCCACCCCTGCCCGGATGGCCTTGTCACACACCGTCTGAACCTTGCCATTCCGCAGGTCCATCATTCGGGTGGTCGTGTCAGAGATGACCAACTGATCGCCCGGAATGGGACAGACCAGAGCTGGCTTGTAAGCGTTCGATCGGATCAGCGCCAATTCAACCGCTGTCCGAAAACGCGGTTTACCGGTTCTCAGGTCGAGGATTTCCAGCTCTTTGTCCGTCCACAGCACCACCACTCCTTCGGCCGCACAGTGCAGGCGGCGCGACTCCACGGCCGGCAACTCCGCGCAAGACAACCGCCAGCGTTGGGCGCCGGTGGCGAGGTCGAAAGCGACCACTGCGGATGGCGGCACCGACAAACGTGGCGCATGGGGTTTCGCCGGGACGACCAACGCGTCGGTGCAGGAGACGATGACGTGGTTATCGGCGACCAGCACCTGCGTCCAATGGACCGGCGCGCGCCAGCATGGTTTGCCGGTGGCGGTGGCGAAAGCCGCGACCCCCCAGACCTCGCCCTTGCCGTAAGCCACCACCAACGCGTCGCGGGTGCGCCGTTGAAGGCGTCGCGACAGGTCATCGCGAACCCCCGATTGAACAGGGCCCCATCGCGCACCCGGGCCACGGACTCGCTGGCGGACACGCTGATCATCACCCCGTCGGCGGCCAGCATGGCGCGTGTGTTGCTGTTGCTTCCCGGGTGGTTGATTCCGTCGAGCCAGCGCACCCAGATCGGTTCGCGGGCGGCCTCCAGGCTGCCGGGCCCGTCGTCCTCCCAAGTGAAGTAGTCGTGGTAGTTCACGTGCGCGTTCCGACGCGGACAGAGGCGGTCGACCGAGATCTCCCGGTTGCCGGCGTCGGCGTAGCGGGTGTGCGACCATTCGCTCATGCCGGCCGGCATCGCCGCCTCGATCCGCAACCATCCATCCACCCGTTCCATGCGTTGCACGCGGTCGGCGGAGTCGTCGGCCTTGATCTGGGCCGTCGCCTCGGCCATCGTCAGATCCTTCACAAGCACCGCGCCTCCGGGTGCGGCCACGCGCAGTAATTCCTTCCACTTCAAACCTCGTCCCTGCGCGCCCGGCCAGTCCTCAACGATCGCCTGGTTGACGAACCACGATGCCAGCGACAGACGTTCAAGCGACGACTGTTCGACCACCGTGACCAGGCCGGCCAGACCGGCGGCGTTGACTTGTTTCCGCATCGCGTCACGTTGTTTCACCGATGTCGCCAGCGTCATCACCAGTCGTTGCCCGTTGGCGGCCAGTCCCGCCGGTTCGACGACGGGGGTTCCCGCGGCCGCGACGTGCAGGATGACGCCCCCCGCGGGGTCCGAGGCGAACGGCGCCTCCGCGCCGTTCGCGCCGGCGAATTCGCCCAGAACCAGAGCGCAGATCCACAACGGGCATC
>JBEKVL010001259.1:0-2266 GCA_049514055.1 Tepidisphaeraceae bacterium
CGAGAGCCGCAAAACGGCCAAGTCGGGATATCAGCCCGCGTGTGCCAACGAGTGGGTCCGCGGTGTTTGCGAGAAGCCGAAGATCAAGTGTCTCGATTGCCCCAATCGCCGGTTTCTCCCGGTGACCGACGAAGTCATCCGCTGGCACCTCTCCGGCCAGGATGAACAGGGACGGGATTTCACGATGGGCGTCTATCCAATGTTGCTCGATGAGACCTGCTTCTTTCTGGCGGCCGATTTTGACAAGGAACACTGGCGAGATGATGCCGGGGCGTTTCTGGAAACGTGCCGCAAGCTGAACCTGCCGGCTGCGTTGGAGCGATCGCGCTCGGGCAACGGCGGACATGTCTGGCTGTTCTTCGAACAGGCCATCCCTGCCGGCCTGGCGCGTCGGCTGGGCGCACACATCCTGACCGAGACCATGGAGCGCCGCCCGGACATCGGCTTGGATTCGTATGACCGTTTCTTCCCCAACCAGGACACGCTGCCACAGGGCGGATTTGGGAATCTCATCGCGCTGCCGCTGCAAAAGCGGCCACGGGAGCGTGGCAACAGCGCGTTCCTCGACGACAAGTTCATCCCCTATGCCGACCAATGGGCCTATCTGTCGGCGATCGGCACGATCGGCTTGCCACAGGCCGAGAAGCTCGTCCGCGATGCCGAGGCGAAGGGGCGCATTGTCGGCGTGAGTCTGGCGCTGGCGGAGGAGGATGAGACCGCGCCGTGGGCCGCGCCGCCTTCGCGGCGTCGCAGGGAACCTGCGATCACCGGGCCGCTGCCGGAGACGCGGGAGTTGGTTCTTGGCAACGACATCTATATCGCCAAGGAAGGCCTGCCGCCGGGCCTTCGCAATCGGCTGATTCGCCTCGCGGCGTTTCAGAATCCGGAGTTCTACAAGGCGCAGGCCATGCGTCTGCCCACGTATGACAAGGCGCGCATCATCGGCTGTGCCGAAGACCATCCGCAGCACATCGGCCTGCCTCGTGGGTGTCTGGACGAGTTGCTGTTGCTGCTCAAGGACCTCAAGATCACCCCTGTTATCCGAGACGAGCGATACGCCGGCAAACCGTTGCAGGTGACATTCCAAGGTGAGTTGCGGCCGGACCAGATTCCGGCCGCCAACGCCATGCTCGCCCACGATACGGGCGTGCTGGCCGCCACAACGGCATTCGGCAAGACCGTGATCGCCGCCTGGCTCATCGCGCAACGGGGTGTTAACACGCTGGTTCTTGTCCATCGCCGGCAACTGCTCGAACAGTGGATCGAGCGGCTGTCATCCTTTCTTGGTTTGCCAGCGAAAGAGATCGGCCGCATCGGCGGCGGCCGGAAGAAACCCACGGGCATGCTGGATGTAGCGCTGATCCAGAGCCTGGTACGCAAGGGCGTCGTTGATGACCAAGTCGGCCAGTACGGGCAGCTCATCGTGGATGAGTGTCACCATTTGTCGGCGCAGAGCTTCGAGCAGGTGGTCCGGCGATCCAAGGCGAAGTTCGTGCTCGGCCTTTCCGCGACCGTAACCCGCAAGGACGGCCACCATCCGATCATCTTCATGCAGTGCGGACCCGTGCGCCATCGCGTCGATGCCAGGGCTCAGGCGGCCGCCCGGCCGTTCGAGCACGCGTGCTCACCGAGCGTAATGAACATCTCGACACGCTGGCCGCCCGGTTGTCGCCGGAAATCCAGCACCTGATCGTGCTTCGCGGCGGCATGGGGAAGAAGCAACTCAACGCAATCACCGCGCGTCTGGCCGCCATCCCGCAGAGCGAAGCGCGCGTGCTACTGGCCACCGGCAAGTACATCGGCGAAGGCTTCGATGATTCCCGGCTGGACACGCTCTTCCTGACGCTGCCCGTGTCGTGGCACGGCACGATCGCCCAGTATGTCGGCCGATTACACCGCCTGCACGAAGGCAAACGCGAAGTGCGCGTCTACGACTACGCCGACCTCAACGTCCCCATGTTCGCCCGGATGTTCGATCGCCGCTGCCGGGGCTACGAGGCCGTCGGTTACTCGATCCTGCTCCCGGCCAGCGCCGTGCCCGGCTGGCCGGCCGATGTGCCCCTGCCGGTCGATCCCCAGTGGCGGAACGACTACGCCGCCAGCGTCCAGCGGCTGGTCCGCGATGGAGTGGATTCGCTGCTGGCCAACCTGTTTGTGTTTGCTGTGCGATCGGTGCCAGCCGAGGCCGAAGGCGCCGCTCGCGCCCGCAGCGCAAGCGAGGCATTTCTCTATCGACGTCTGGAAACGCTACCGCAGACGGCCGGCC
>JBEKVL010001260.1:0-2313 GCA_049514055.1 Tepidisphaeraceae bacterium
GTGCTGATAAACCGGATCCTCTTTCCCGGCCAGTTCCTCTTGCCTGGCCTGGAACTGCCGTGGACCCCGCCGGCCAGCCTGCGCCAGCGTCGCCATCACCGCTTGCAGGAGGGCTCGGTAACCCACCCCTTCACCGGCTTGCCCAGCCGCTGGGCCCAGTCCCGGGCCAGTTCCAACAGCCGCCGGACCTCCGCCGCCGAACTGGAAATCAGCCTTTCGGCGAACCACACCCGTCGCCACGACAACTCCCGCACCACGTACAACGTCTCGTGCCCTTTCTCCGGCTGCAAGCCGTCGATCGAGAGCACCACCTCCTTGACGTCCCGGTACTCCTCGGCCAATGGCAGGGCTGATACCAATTCAGCCATGTTGCTCGTTGTGACCGGCACCAACTTCAAGCGTTACGACGATATCAGCGGTGATCCCGGGAAGTTGGCCAGGGAGTACATGGAACGGGTCGAGAACTGAACCTATGACCGGTTGCACACCCGGCACGTCGAAGCACATCAAAAGATGTTTCGGCGTGTCAGCTTGAGCCTGCCTGCCACGGAAACATCGACGCGGCCGACCGATGAGCGTCTGCGTACGTACGATCCGCAGAAGGATCCGCAAGTCATGGCGCTGATGTTCCAGTACGGCCGCTAAACGCCGCCTGCGGGCTCATGGGGCAGGACTGCGGCGCCTTTCGACGACCTCTGGGCTCGGCCAGCAAGGCCGCGTGCGCCCGGCTTAAGGCCGCCTTACAGGTGTGTGCTTAAGGCAGGAGATAGATTCGCGATGAGCCGGGATCGTAAGGAGAAACATCCATGAGAATCCTCGGCGTTGCGCTGGTGGCGGTATTGCTCGTGGGGTGTGCGCAGGGCGGCACACAATTGAGGCGGCTACGCTGTGAAAACCTGGATAGCCCGCTGGGGATTGACGAGACCTCGCCGCGATTGAGTTGGCAGTTGCAATTGTCGGCGCAGGGGACAAGCCAGACGGCTTATCAGGTGCTGGCCGCGACGGCACCGCGCCTGCTGGCGCCGGGCAAGGCCGACCTGTGGGACAGCGGGCGTGTGGATTCGGATCAGTCGGTGTATGTGCCATATGCGGGCAAGGCGCTGGCGTCGAACCAGACCTGCTGGTGGACGGTGCGGGTGTGGGATCAGCAAGGCGAGCCGAGCCATTTTGCGGAACCGGCGATGTTCACGGTCGGACTTCTGGCGAAGGACGACTGGAAAGGCCGGTGGATCGGCCTGGAGGGAGATGCAACCGGCGTCTCCAGGCAGTTGGATGCGAACTGGATCTGGTCGATTGCCAATGCGCAATCGTCGGCGCCGGTGGGAACAGTGTGGTTCCGCAAGAGCTTTGAAATCCCCACCGGGCGGGTTGTGAAGGCCGCGAGTTTGCAGGTTGCGGCGGATAATTTCGCGAAGGTGAACCTGAATGGGAAAGTCCTGCAAACCGCGTCGTCGTTCAAGGCGGCGCTGCGAGTGGATCTCAAGCGGGGAATAACGAGCGGGCGCAACGTGCTGGCGTTTGAGGTGGAGAACGCGGGATCGACGCCGAATCCGGCCGGGCTGCTCGGGCGCGTGCAGATCGACTTTGAAGCCGGCGATCCGCTGATTTTCGCGACCGACGCGTCATTCAAGACCTCGGGCAAGGGGGACCATGGCTGGAACACGAAGGATTTCGACGATTCGGGCTGGACGGCCGCGGTGGTGCTGGGAAAGAACGGCATGGCCCCGTGGGGCGAAGCGACAGAGACGAATGAGGCCCGCCGGCTTCCCGCGCGGATGCTGCGAAAGGAATTTACGGTGGAGAAGCCGATCCGGCGGGCGATTGCCAATTTCTCCGGCGAGGGTCTGTCGGAGTTCTATGTGAATGGGCGGCAGGTGACGGATGAGGTGCTCTCGCCGGGTCTGACGGAATACTCCAAGCGCGTGTTCTACGTGACGCGCGATGTGACCTCGCTGCTCAGGACGGGAGGGAACGCACTGGGCGTGTGGCTGGGCAACGGGCGTTTCTATGCGCCGCGTGCCAAGACGCCGGTGGATACGACCTCGGCCGGGTTTCCCAAGCTGATTTTCCAGATGAACGTGGAATATGCCGATGGCACGACCGCGATGGTGGCGTCGGATGATTCGTGGAAAGTGACGGACCAGGGGCCGATCGTTGCGAACAATGAATATGACGGCGAGGAATATGATGCCCGCCGGGAGATTCCGGGCTGGAACCTGCCGGGCTTTGACGACCGGGCGTGGAAACCGGCACAGTTGGTGGGCGGGCCGGAGGGCAATCTGGTTGCGCAAGACATCCGGCCGATCCGCGTGC
>JBEKVL010001261.1:0-2152 GCA_049514055.1 Tepidisphaeraceae bacterium
AGCGCAGCCGAAGGAATCCGGCTATGAAGTCCAATGTCAGATGCTTCGCGGGTCCGCTCAGCATGACAACTGTTGCAGTGTAAACAGTTTACGACTTGCCCGTGATTCTGGTCACGCCCTTGTCACACCCGAGCTTTCAAAATCACGATTTCTCTCTTGACATATTCCTAACATAATGATACCATGCATATTATGCTTCGCAATCGATCAACCTTGTCCCCCACCTCCGCCGCCCGCCCCACATGTCTGCCGTTCCGTTCCTCAACGCCCACCGCCGTACTGGATACGGACTCGTCCCGGACGGGCTCAGGACTTATTCTGGACGGGGTTCGGACGCCTGCGGGACTCATTCGGGACGGGGTGAGGACGTGGTTAGGACGGGGTTTTTCGCCCCTTCAAACCGCCCAAGAACTGCCGCAACTCATGAACACAGCACGGTTTACGACCCGCATCCAGTACCGCCAGACACACAATATCAGGTAGGGTGGGCACTGCCCACCAATTCCTTCCACAAACATCGCCCACGCGGCGCTGCCCTCCCCGCCTGCAGTGCCGCCGGTGTCCTCACCGGCGGAATCCGAGGCATTCAACCAACGCCGAAGACCACCAGGCCACAGGCGACGCCTATCCGCCCCAATGCCAATTGTGTGTGACAGTTCCAACTGTCAAGGGACATATCGTGGGTCCGCGACAGGTTGAATTGGATGCACCAGTTCCCGCCGGCAGCAGCGAGGTGGAAGTCCTCGTTCGTACGGTCAGGCCAGCGTCGGTCGAAGATTCATGGCCTGAGTATTTTCGCCGTCTGCCTCCTGGTCGTCGCACTCAGGCCAATATTGACGCTCAACTCAAGACCGAACGTGACTCGTGGGGCGAGGCATGAGGAAATCAATGTCGTGATTCTGGTGTAGTGAATGAGAACAAATCGAGCAGCCTTTTGGGACTTCCATGCCACGAGGACTTGATCCAAAATACGAAGTGATCGATCCAGCAAAGCGCTATGACATTCATTTGCGCGGCGGAGTTGTCTGTCGAAATGTGCGATTCCGGGGGAAGAAGTCGCGGCTGCATCCTGTACACCGATTCCTTAACGGTGGCTCCCATATCGCGGGACTGGATTTGAGCGGAGAACCCTACATCGACGTGGAGCAGGAAGACGGGACGCTGATGAAGATCACATGGAAGGCATTCCTTGGTGTCTGCGAGCACGGCAGTGAAACGCTCATCGGAATGCCAGACTAAGAATGGCCGTGTCCCGATCACCGCGCTCACGCACCGACATTTCCCGTTTTCCCCTCTTCACTTATCATATCCCCATGAATCTCCCAACCATCCTCGTCACCGAAGGCTCCGACCCGACGCCTCTGGCCTGGCTCAAGGAACGCGCCAACGTCATCGAAATCTCCGCCGCTCATCCGGACTTTGAGAAACACCTGGCACAGGCCGAGGGGCTCGTCGTGCGGACCTACACCCTCGTGACTCCCGCTTTTCTCGCCAAGGCGCCCAAGCTCAAGGTCGTCGGCCGCGGCGGCGTCGGGCTGGACAACATCGACATCCCGGCCTGCCGGGCTCGCGGCGTCGAGGTCGTCTATACGCCGGACGCCAATACGCGGGCCGTCGGCGACTTCATCTTCGGCTACATCCTCCAACTGCTCCGGCCATGGTGTTTCTTCCGCGAACGCGCTTACGAGCCCAAGGAGTTCAAGCGCGTCCGCGACGCCGTCCGCGGCCGGCAGCTTGATGAACTGACCATCGGCATCCTCGGCATGGGCCGGGTCGGCCGGCGCGTCGGGCGGATCGCCACGCACGGCTTCGACATGCGAGTGATCTACAACGATCTACGGGATGTCGCCGCCGAACTCGACTTCAACGCCATCCCCGTCGAGAAGCCCGTGCTCTACAGCGAGTGCGATATCCTGACGATCCATGTGGACATGCGGCCGGAGAATCGCAATCTCGTCGGCCGCGAGCAGATCGCCCTGATGAAGCCGGACGCCATCCTCCTCAACGCCAGCCGCGGCGAGGTGCTTGATGCGGCCGTCCCACGGCCGCCGCCCCCTTGCTCCAGAGCCGGCTCTCGCGCTGCGGATGCAGCCGCTTGGCCATCGGACTCTCTCCCTTGGGAACCTCGCGGCGTTTGTGCGTGAACTGGGCC
>JBEKVL010001262.1:0-1532 GCA_049514055.1 Tepidisphaeraceae bacterium
GCACTATTGGGTGAACAATTCAGCCGCCCCAGTCACCATCAATGGAAGCGTGAGATGGGTGGCCGGCGGCGGCACGGCCTATACGCTGGACTTTAGCGGACCGGGAAATTGGATAGCCAACAATTACCTTAGGAACGACAACGGCAGCGGCGGAACGACCATCACCGTAGAGGGTCCCGGCACGATGACGTGGACTGCGAATGGCTATCTGGGCCGCGACGCCATCAACGCCGTCAATATCAATGGCGGGACGCTGATTATCGGGGGTGCCGGCCTTCTCGAAGGCCAGATTACACCGCCGATCATCGCCAACCTTGCGACACTGATAGTAGATGCTCCCTCGCAAACGAATAATTTTCAAGGCACCATTGGCGGCACCGGCCTGCTGCAGGTGAACAACGGCATGCTCAAGCTTTCGGGCGAGAATGTCTATACCGGGAACACCATCCTGAACGGCGGCGAGGTGGTCGTCAACAACACCGAGAACGCCGGCGGTTCCGGCCCGCTGGGTGTTGGCGGCACGATTTCATTTGCCGGTGGCACGCTGGGATTCACCGTGTACGACGTCTTCGATTACTCTCCCCGCTTCAGCACGGCGGCCGGCCAGAAATATAGCATTGACACCGGAGGACAAAGCGTGCTGTTTACGAACGGACTGACCAGCAGCGGCGGCACGCTGAGCAAAGTCGGTTCGGGCACGCTCACCCTTGGCGGCGCGAACACTTACAGCGGGAATACCACAATCAGTTCCGGCAAACTGGTGTTTCAAGGCTCCATGACCGGCGCCGGGAGCATCACTGTCCCCGACGGCACGACTCTCGGTGTGACCGGCACCAACACGCAACTCACGCCGGGCACGCTGACTTTGGGAACCAGCGCCGGCGCGACTTTGGAATTCAACAACGTGAACAGCACGGCGACCGCGCTGATAGCGGCGGGCACACTCTCATCCGCCGGCACGATCATCATCAACGTCAACAGCGGCACGCTGACGCCCGGACATAGTTATCCGTTGCTCACCTGGACGAGCGGCCCGGCGCCGACGGTCACCCTTGGAGTATTGAACGGCTTCATTGGCAACCTCTCGTTCTCCGGCAACAAGCTGCTGCTGAACATCACGGCGACGGCGTACAAGTGGAGCGGGGCGGACAATAGCAGTTGGGATTTGACCACCGCGAACAACTGGATACAAAACGGCGGACCGGTGATATTTGCCAACGGCGGCCCGGCCTTGTTCGACGACACGGCGACAGGAGGGACGGGGGTGATCATCAGTGGCGTGGTTCAGCCAACGTCCGTTACGGTTAATACCAGCACCTTGAGTTACACCATCTTTTCCAGCGCCGGAAACGACATCGGCGGGAGCGCCAGCTTGACCAAGAACGGCACCAGCATGCTCACGCTGTCCGGCGGTGGCAACACCTACACCGGCGTCACGACCGTCAGCGGCGGCATAGTGAGCGTCGGCACGCTGGCCAACGGCGGTTCCGCCAGCGACCTCGGCGCCGCGGCCAATAGCGCGGCAAATCTGG
>JBEKVL010001262.1:1548-2562 GCA_049514055.1 Tepidisphaeraceae bacterium
AATACCTCGGCGTCGCCGCGAGCATTGATCGCTTGTTCACGCTCACCACCTTCGGCGGCACGATTGACGCCTCGGGTTCCGGGGCGTTGAACTTGGACAACAGCAGCGCGCTCGGCTACAGCGGCAACGGCCCGCGCACACTCACTTTGACGGGCAACTTGAGTGACACCAACACGCTGGCGGCCGTACTGGCCGACAACGGCGGCGCGACTTCGCTAACGAAGGGCAGCACGGGCACATGGATTTTGACTGGCAACAATACATATTCCGGCGGGACAACGATTGCCTCCGGTGGGACGCTGCAAGTCGGCGCGGCCGGGCCGGGCGGGGCCCTGGGCACCGGCCCCGTTGACGACGTGGGCACCCTTATCTTCGACGTCACCAACACTCTGACCGTCCCCGGCGCCATCAGCGGCAGCGGCCCGGTGACGAGCGAGGGCAGCGGCACGGTCATACTTTCCGGCAACAACACCTATTCGGGCGGCACGACCATCAGCGCAGGCACACTGCAAGTCGGCAGCGGCGGGGCCAGCGGCACACTCAACGCCAACGGCGCCGTGGTTGACAACGGCACGCTCATCTTCAACAGCACGGGTGTCTTCGTCTTAAACAGCGTCATCAGCGGAACGGGTCAGCTCGTTAAAAAGGGTTCCGGCCTGCTGAAGCTTCTCGGCAACAACACGTTTACCGGCGGCACGACCATTGCTTCCGGGGGCGTCCTGCAAATCTGCCAAGGCAACCAAGGCGCCTTCGCCAGCCCTGTCATCACCAACAACGGCAGCCTCATCTTTGTCCGCCAGGACAACGGCGTCTTTATTTACGCCGGCAACATCATGGGAACGGGTTCGGTCACGGAAGACGTGAACAACGACAACTCCGGCGACTCGACGCTGACCGGCACGAACAGTTATACCGGGGGCACGACCATTAAAGGCGGCGGGCTTATCCTGGGCGATGGCATTAACCCCATCAACGGGACGATTGTCGGCAACGTTGTCTTTACCAACAGCTCGG
>JBEKVL010001263.1:0-2192 GCA_049514055.1 Tepidisphaeraceae bacterium
CCGTCCAGGTAATTGCCCGCCGAGCCGCCGGTCTTCCAGTTGGCGGTGGTGTTGATGTCCCAAGTGCCATAGGTGCCGTTGTTGACCGCGCCAGTCCAAAGGGAGGCGGCTGGCGCCGTCACGGTCAGCACATGCACAGACCAAGTAGTGACGCCCCCGTTGACGCTCGAACTGAAAGTGCCCGTGTCGCCAGGCGGCAGGCTGAAGTTGGCAGCCAAGAGCGAGCCGCTGCCGGAGAGGGTGGTGTAACTCAGAACAGGGTAGTCCTGGCCAGCCACAAGGTCGCTTCCGGCGACGACGTTAAAGGCATTGTTGCCGGTGAGGTTGAGGGTGCCCGGAGAGAGCGGCGCGACCGTCGTGCTCTTGAGCACGAACCGGACGATTGCTCCGGCACTGCTGCCCACGTTGAGGGTGGTGGGCGAGAAACCGGTGGCCGACGGGACATTGGCATTCAACTCCAAGGCGCCTCCGTCATTGACCGTAACGGGACTGGTGTTGGTCTGGTAGGAAAACACCACCAGTTTGCCGCCGTTGATGGTGGTCAGACCGGTGTAGCTGTTGTTGCTGTAGAGCAGGGTTGTGCCGGGGCCGTTTTGAACCAGGGTGCCGGGGCCGGAGATGGGCGCCATGATCTGGACGAAGGCCGGGCTGCCGATGGCGATGGTTCCACTGTTGCTAATGGCTCCCGAGAATACCTGGGAAGCCGAGCTGTTATAGGTGAAGTTGGCATAGTTGGTGATGGTGCCGGGGAAATTGCCTCTGGCCAACGAACCGGCGCTGGCCACGCAGGAAATTGTCAGGGTGCTGTTGTTGCCAACATTGAAGTAAACCCCGGCGGTGTTCAGGCCGAAGGTGCCGACGCCGCTGATGTAATTGGCCGTGTTGGGCAAGGTGGCAATAAAGTTGCCGAAGAAATTATACAACCTCGACCCGGGGAAGCTGGCCGAGGTCATGGTGCCGCCGGACAGGTAGATGGGGCGGAACAATGTCTCGGCCTGGTTGACATTGGTCTTCTTCAAGATGCCGTAATTCGTGATGGGCAAGGAAACGCCATAACCGCTTGCGTCGCCGACGGTCATGTCCACTTCGCCGCCGGGGTTGATGACGATGATGGAATTCCTGATATTGCCGCTGCCACCCGTGGTGGCGCCGAGAACCAGTATTCCCCCGTTGACCGTGGTCTGCCCGCTATAGACGTCGCCGGAGTTGCCGAGGGTCAGCGCGCCCGGGCCGTTGACCGTCAGGCTGCCGGTCCCGGAAATGACTCCCGAATTAGTCTGGTTGCCGGAACTGCTGTAGATAAAAACTCCATTATCGGTAATGCTACCCGCATAAACGCCGTTGCCCAGCGGACCCTTGGTACCCGCCAAGGTCAGCGTGCCGGTCATGCTGATCGCCCCGGTGAAGGTGTTGGTGTTCGTCAGGGTGAGCGAGCCGCCGATTTGGGTCAGGCCGCCCGAGCCGCTGATCACGCCGCCAAAAGTCTGGCTCGTGCCGTCGCCGCCCAAGGTGAGGGTGCCCGAACCGAGGGTCACGTTGCCGCCGAGGCCGCCGCCGCCGGAGAGGGAGCCGATGGCGACATTGTTGCCACTGAGATTCAAGCCGACGCCTGCGGCATTGGCCAACGAAACCGACGAGTCAAGCCCGAAGGGGCCGGCCGTCAAACCGGAGGCCGCTCCCGCCATGAGGACGCCCGAATTAACCACGGTCGGGCCGCTGTAAGTGTTGAGGCCGGAGTTGGTCACGGTTCCGGAGCCGGTCAAGGTGAGCCCGCCCGCGCCGGCGATGGTGATGGTGCCGCCGAAGGCGTAACCATGAGTGGTGTTCACAACAATGCCAGCGGGGGAGACAACTACGGGATTCAGATTGGTAACGGAGAAGTTGCCACCGGTGTTGTCAGCATCATCAAACAGCACTGGGCTGCCATCCGCGTAAACGCCCGCCGTGCCGGCGGTCTTCCAGTTGACCGTCGTGCCGATGTCCCATGTGCCGCTGGCCGCGCCCGACCAAGTGGTGGCGATGGAGGGTGCGACGGCGGTGACATTCATGGACCAAGTCGTTACACCGGCGGAGGAACTTGAAATAAAGGTCGCAGTAACGCCGGTGGGCGCGCTAAAGTTGCCCGCCCCGAGAGTGCCGGTGCCGGAGAGGGTGGTGTAACTCACAACAGGATAGGAGCCGACAGCCAGACT
>JBEKVL010001264.1:0-2016 GCA_049514055.1 Tepidisphaeraceae bacterium
GGAAGAATGGAAGCCGGCCGTCCTCTGGGCCTGGAACCGGCACTTGGGGATCACGGGCAAGGCGGAGGCGGGCAAGGCCGTCTCCAATGCGAAGTGGTACGTTACGCCGCGGGCCTTCGTCAACTATCCGCTAGACATGGAACCCAAGCCGCCCAAGGGTATCATGCCGCTGACTTGGGAGGCCCCCGACTTCGGCTACTACGGTTTTCGCAACGGCTGGGAAGGCAAGGACGATTTCCTCGTCCAGGTCTGGCTCAAATCGAACCGTCCGAAGGGCTACTACATGCCCAACGCCGGCACGTTCCGCATCATGGGCCTCGGCCATCAATGGAACATGGGCTACCCGACGGTCCGGCTGGACAACAAGCGGTACTTCGACCCGGTCGTCATGTTGCCCGAGGACCGGATCAACGACGCCGGCCGGGCGCTCACCAGCTACGTGAAGATGGAAAAGGACGGCTCCGGCGTGCTGACGGCCGACATGAACGAGATCTACTGCCGTAAGCTCGGCTACGGGGCCTACGGCAATGTCCGCAAGGAAACCACCTTCGAGGACTCGGGCATCCAGGGCCTGCGGGCCTACGCCGTGGACTACAGCGGCGCCAGCGGCGCCCCCTGCCTCTTCGTCCTGGTGGACAAGATCACCGGCGGCAAGAGCAAGGTCTGGCCGTGGTATCTGTCCGACCTGTCGTCCGGCGGGGGCTCCGACGCGGGGGGCGATTTCAAGAACGTCAAGGTCCAGGGCAACACGGTGACGGTCGCCAAGCCCGACGGCGCGACGATGAAGATGACCTTTATCGGCCCGGCCGACCCGCAGATCAAGGCCGGGGTGCGGACGCTCAAGTTCCAGCAGACGTACAATCGCGGCGAGGCCGCCTTCACCGCCCCCGGCATCTACGCCAACGGCGCCGACCCGACCGACGGCAACTTCTTCGTCGTGGTGACGATCCAGAAGGGCGAGGGGCCGGAGGTGAAGGCCGTGGGCAAGGGCCTGGACGCCCGCGCGACCGTCGGACGGCGAACCATCGCCTTCGACGGCCGGAAGATCGTGCTAGGCAACGCCGGCTCGGGAGGCAACTGAGGCGGCATCCAGGGGACTGTCCCGATTTTCACGGCGGAGAGGACTTGTTTCTCGGAAACAGCTCTATTCGCCGTGAAAATGGGACTGTCCCCGCAGCCCGTGAACGGTTACAGTAAAGTAAAGGATTGTCCCATGCATGCAACAATCATCGGTTCGGCGATCGGGTTCGCGGCTATCGTTTTCGGCCCATTCGCCGTGGCAGCGGAGCCGACGCCGGCCCCTGCCGTTTCAAGCGACCCGGCCCCTGCCGTTTCAAGCGACCCGGCCCCGAAGATGAAGGCGGCCGCGGTGGACGCGGCCGGCGCCGTCGACGGTGTCAAGGACGGCAAGTGGGGGTTCCACACCTCATTAGAACCGTCCCCCTGGTGGCAGGTGGACTTGGGCCGGTCCGTTCCTTTGGAACGGGCACTGATCTTCAATGACGATGCGAAAACCTGGCGCGAGGTCTACCGCCACGACGGCAGAACCTTTGGCGGCGTCACCGACGGCAATCCCCTGGCCGTCCCGCTGAAGGGCGATGCCGCACGATTCCTCCGCATTCAACTGCCCGGCACGGAATACCTTCACCTTGATGAGGTCGAGGTGTACGGCAAGGACGACCCAAAGAAGAACATTGCCCTCGGCCGTCCTGCCGACCAGTCGAGCATCAGCGCGTGGTCGAGGGGAGTGGCCAAATCGCCGTCGCCAACCGCGAAGCGGCCGGCGGCGCAACGCGAGCCGGCTTTGCACCTGGGCTTGGTCCGCCTGGACATGGAGGCGGAGTGGCAGCGCGAGTTCCGCGTGCTGGCCGCCCAGATTGCCGACCGCCGCCGCCAGCCGCCCGAAACCGAAGTGTATCATCGCGAGGCAATGATCCTGCCCGACGACCGCGATGGCGTCGATGTCGTCGTGCGCCGCAGCGAGGCCCTCTGGGCCGACCTGGCAGGCCCAGCACC
>JBEKVL010001265.1:0-2035 GCA_049514055.1 Tepidisphaeraceae bacterium
GAAAACGTTTTTCCCATGCGGCATTTTGTAATTGCGAACTCCAGGCAAAACCGAGTTGGTCAAGCCACCGAATCTGCTCCTCGCTCGGCTTGCCCTGCCTTCTTTGTGGACGTCGGTTGCGGTTTGGTCCGCCATTCCCCGACAAGGACCGAATGTGGTCCTCGGCTGTTGGTGCTTCGGTGGGCAGGATCGGAAGCATAGCGTTCTTCAGAGGCCCAAGGATTGTCTCCGCATCGTCTTCAGAGGTCAGTGTACTATTCTGAAACAATGACAGTGCGTTGTAGTGACCGTGCAAAACAAGACCGTGTCGCGTATCGGATTGGACGCTGATTCCATCAGTCACGTGCGGACTCCTATATTACGGGGTCGGCCATCAGGTGACGTGTGACTTTGCCCACGGCATGGAAGCTGACCTCCGCCTGCTGCCCCTTCCGCTCATATTGGACTTCTCTGACGAAGATCCGAAAGGCGAGCCGCGTCGCAGGCTTGGGGGGAAAGCCTTTTGCGACGCGGCTCGGAGGATGGCTCACATTATTGTTTTACCGTGAACGTTTGCGTCGCCGCAGGAGCCCGGCCGTGCAGGCCGTCAGGAGGCCGCCGGCCAGCAGGACCCACGTGCCCGGCTCCGGCACCGCGCCGTGGCCCGAGAGGCCCCTCGGCTGGACGGCCGCAAGGCCGGCGGGGGCCGAGGGCGTGGCAACCGCCGGCAACGAGTCGCCGAAGGCCGCCCGCAAACGGCCGAAATCGTTGATGTCCACCGTGCCGTCGTAGGTGAAATCGCCCATGTCCCAAGTCACCCCGCTGCTGGCCCCGAAATTCGCCCGCAATAACCCGAAGTCGGCAATGTCCACCGTCCCGTCCAGGTTCGCGTCGCCCAGGTACGTATAGCCGATCAGGGCCGCACTGGTCGTGACCGTGTGCCCGCCCCAGGTCGTCTTTCCCAGGCCGGCGTCGCTGTTGTCCGCATAGCCGATGCCGGTAATCGCCGTCCCGGGATTGTCGTGGTAATCCTTCGCGACCAATGAGCTGGTAATCCCGTTACCCGTCCAGGTCCCGCTGGCGCCGTAGGCAGCCTTGACCTGGGCCTCGATCACGGCCATCGCATTGCTGCCCATCACCGCCTTATCGACGATGATCACCTTGCCGTTGCCCAAGTCGAGGGTCGCGTTGGGGTTGGACGTGCTGTGGTTGTCGATGTTCAGGTCGCTCAACAGAATCGCCGAAGGCAGCGGCGAGCTCGTATCGAGCTGCACCACGCTGCTGCCGCCAGTGATCGCGAGGCTCTTGCCCGACGGCAGGGCGTTGGGGTTGGTCAACTCCAGGGTGCCGCCGCTGACCGCCGTGTTGTTGTAGTTATTCGATGGCGAGCTGAGCACCAGCTTGCCTGCGCCATACTTGTTCAGGTCGCCGCCGCCGGTCACCGGCCCGTTGAGCGAGAGGCTGTCGGAGGAATTGGTCACCGAGACGTCGGTATTGCTGGTCTGGCTGCCGGCCGAGACGCCGATCGTGGCATTGCCGCTGTCGGCCTTGAACGTCAGGGTGCTGCCCGAGAGGGTCGTGCCTGTGCCGCTCAAGTTCAGGTTCTTCAGGCTTACCGCGGTATCCACCACGACGGAGGCGACGCCGCCGATGTTGGCCGTGTCCGTGTTGTCGTAGGTAGGCAGGAACGTGCCGGGTGCGGCCGCGACGCCATTGCTATCGCCCCAGTTGGCATTGTTCGACCAGTTGCCGGCCGAGCCGCCCGAGTAGGTCCCGGTGCCGTTGAAGACTTGGGCGCTGTAGGTGAACGCGACGCCAATCGGCGTTTGGGTGCCGGTGACGGTGGCACCCGATTCCTTGCCCGGCGTGAGAGTCAGGGCCGGGGCATTCGTGAAGATGCCCGCGGTGCTGAGCGTGCTGGCCAGGGTGCGGCTGTCGGACGTGCTGCCGTTGAAAATGGTAGCCTCGTTTCCGCCGGAGACGGTCCAGCCACCCGAGGTGCCGTTGGCAAGCGCGATCCGGGTGTAGGCGTCGTCGCTGCCGGTGCTGGTGAGGC
>JBEKVL010001266.1:0-2417 GCA_049514055.1 Tepidisphaeraceae bacterium
CTGGCCGCCCAGGGCAGACTCCATGTCGCCCGCCCCAGTACCCTGGCCACTTTTGCGGTGCGCCAGGCTCACAGTGGCCGGCATGTCGGCGGCCGCCTGGACGGAGCGCAGGACGTGATGTCCCCGATCTGCCAGCGCCGCCACGGGCTACAGGTGTTCAGCTATCAGCGGTATCCGTTTCTGGCGAGATCCGGCCGCGGCGATGCCGGCTGGCGGCAATTGACGATCGCCGACCGCAAAGATCCCATCCCCGACACGGTCGCTTTCAGAATCGACTTCGGCCAGTGGCTGAAGACACTCACCCGGCGGGATCGGCGGATCATCGCCGCGTTCCTCCGCAGCGAAGGCACCATGGACGTTGCCATGCGGTTTGCGGTGTCCCCCGGACGGATTTCGCAACTCCGCCGGCAATATGAGCGGCAGTGGGCAACATTTCAGAGACAGGCGGCGTGAACGATGCGCCACTGAAGACGACTCTGGCGTCAGCACCCACGTCGATTCAGGTCGGCGAGCCGATCAGGAAACAGCATCGACCGCTGGCCATTGCCTGAGCGGCGTGGCCAAACAGCATCGACCGCTGGCCATTGCCTGAGCGGCGTGGCCACCGGTGTCGATCACATCTTGTCCACCGTCCGTCCACCGGAGGTGAATCATCATGAACAGAAGACTGCCAGTGCGGGGAACACAGGTCACTACCGCCCGGCGGGTGCCGGGCGGAGCGTCAATCTGGTTCACATCCATCCACAGCTTATCCACCGGAGGCCAACGATCATGAACAAGAAGCCGTTCGCACGAGGGGCGTCGGCCATCACCGCCCACCGGGTGCTGGACGCCACACTGGAGTTCCGGCGGCTGGGGCACGACCGGGCTCTCCAGCGGCTGGAGGCACACGAGCCGGAGCTGGCCGAGTACGTGCTCGAAGGCCTGTCCGCCCTGCACGGCGACCTGCTCAAGCTCGGTGGCCCGGCCAGACAGACTCGGCGAACCTACCTCCAGGCCCAGGAACTGGTGCTGGTGACCATTGCCGCCGTCCGCGGGGGTCTCGGGCGGGCAAAGACAGCTCGGCCGTGATCGTGGTTTCCGGCGCTCGCACGCCGGATGACCGCCCACCGCCGGAACCGTTCCACAACCGTTCTCAATCGCTCACCCTTTTTCAAGGAGATAACCGTATGAAGTGCATGTATTTGAACAACGAAGGAGCCGGGTTCGCCGACCACGTCGAAGTCGAGCCCGGCACGACCGTCGCCCAGTTCTTTGCCCAGCGGCTCCCCGGCCGCCAGGCCGGAGATTTCCTGCTCCGCGTCAACCGCCAGCCGTGTGCCGCCGACCAGGTGCTGCAGGAGGGGGACCGCATCAGCATCACCCCCGCGAAAATCGCCGGGGCCGCCTAGGGCCATCGGATCCCTCTTCCCGCCCGCCGGCCGCCCTGGTCGCCCGGCCCCGGTAACCGGCGGGCTTTACTCTTTCCTCGGGAGCCACCATGAAAACACCCAAAAGCCTGATCCGGATGGCCGGGAAGATCCTGCGGCATCTGGCGAGGTTTACTCGGCCGGTGCCCGATGACCTGGTCGAGGCGGTCCACGCCCTGCTGGACGATGGAACGCTGCGCGCTGCCTGGACCCGGCTGAACACGGCCCGGGAACACGGCTGGGACCAGGCCGCGGCCCTGGTCCAGCCGGATCTCATGTATGAAGCCGCTCAGTTAACGACCCGGCTGGAACGGCTGCTGGCCTATCGCGACCGGCCCCGGCCCGAGCCGCCCGCGCTTCGCACGCTGATCGCCGAACTCCAGCAACTGGAGCAGGAGTTCGACGAGGTGACTATCCTGCTCCGGGAGCGGCAGATCGTAGCCCGGACGCCGGCCATCGAGCTGGAGGATGTCTATCTCGGGCCGTTCGCCATCGAGCTGCATGTCGACCGGCTGGCCGGGTCGCCCAATCCGGCCAGCTGCAATGAGAGCGTCACCCATCCCCATGTCCAGGACAAGGCGCTGTGCGCGGGGGATGCAGCGGTGCCCATCAGCCAGGCGCTCAAACAGGGACGGATCGCCGACGGCTTCTGCCTCGTACGCTCGGTGCTGCAGACGTACAACCCGGCTTCTCCCTCTGTGGCCCTGGACTCGTGGAGTGGCCAGTATTGCCATGATTGCGACTGCCCGATCGACGAGGACGACGCGCGTTTCTGCGACCACTGCGACAACCGGTTCTGTGACGGGTGCATGGCCGGTTGTGACCTGTGCGAGCGCAGTTGCTGCCGGGGCTGTATTGACCACGACCCCGTTTCAGACAGGCGTTGCTGTCCGGCTTGTTGCCACAGGTGCTCCGAGTGCGACCGCGTGGTGGACGCCGACAGTTTCAACAGCGAAACCGAACTCTGTCCCGAGTGCCACGAGAAACGTCGGCAAACCAACAAGGAGA
>JBEKVL010001267.1:0-2381 GCA_049514055.1 Tepidisphaeraceae bacterium
GCGGGTCATGGGCGAATGGGTCGTGCGGCAAATGGGCGGGAAGGGCAGGGCGCTGATCCTCGATGGTCCGCAGGACCAGCAGAATGCGGTGGATCGCCGCAAAGGCTTTCTGGCCGGGCTGCAGATTGGGAGTATCGACATTCTGAACACGGAACCAGGAGGCTGGGATATCGAGCCGGCCCGCCGGATCACGGCGGTCTGGCTGCAGATGTATGCCGCCGTCAATGTCATTCTGGCGGCGAATGATGACATGGCAACCGGAGCGGCGCAAGCCGTCGCGGCGGCGAAACGGCCGGGAATGCTCATCACCGATTTTGACGCGACGGACGCCTCTCTGACAGCCATCAGGGACGGGCGGATGTCGGCTACGGTCGACCAGGCTCCGGGCAAGCAGGTCCGAATGGCAATAGAGCTGCTCGTCCGACACTTGGAAACCGGCGAAACATTTCCGCCCGTCAGTTATCTTTCCAGCATCGCACTCGTGACGAAAGACAACGTCCGCGCCTACCTGTCCGGCAGGGGATTACATTAGCCATGGGCCCACTAGCACACCAGCCGGCCAAGGGTGCCGAACTCCGCGAATCACTCAGTACGTCACTCACGCGTCGGGTGCTGCTGCTCAGCCTGATTGGAATGGCGGGACTCGTGGGCACGATCGCACTGGACTTGACTATCACGCTGAACCAGGTGCGGGCCCGCCTGGACAAAACGAAAATTGAAGCGGTCGGAATCTTTGACCGATTTTTCCTGGACGTGCAGAGCGACATGCGGGCCACCAGCGACGGCCTGGCGGCACGGGATGATAAGAACGCCGCGCTGCTTTCGCTGCGGATGAGGAACAACGCGCTTTTGGACTTGATACTTGCCAGCCCTGACGGGGTCATCCAGGCTCAACGAAACGCGGTAGGCCGGCCTCGGCAGACAAGAATCGAACAACAGACGTGGTTGAAATCCCTGCCGCCATTCGGAAAGGTCGCGACGGGGCCGGTCCTTTTCGAAGGACAATCCCCAGCATCACGGTGGGCGCCACGGGGTATGCCTGCATCGTCGACGCCGCCGGCCAGATCGTGGCTTTTCGGAATCGGCGATTGCTGGAATCAGGGAAGACCTTGGAGAGTCTAGTAGGGCGCACGCCACAGGCTCTCGCGGGGTCTCGCCTGAGCCTCTACACGGGCCTGGGTGGCGAGCTTGTCCTTGCTTCGGCCCAACCGCTCAAGATGGTGCCCTGGTTTGCTGTGGTGGAACAGCCTCTTCGGGAGGCCCTCGCGCCTTTCATGGTACCATCGCTTGTTCTCTTGATCGCCTGCCTTGGCGTGGGCATGTTGCTCGCCAACACGATGCGGTTTGTGCGTTCCCGCATCGTATCCCCCCTAAGTGCTTTGCTCGATGCAGTTCGTCAAATGGCGGACAGGCGGCTGGATCGGAGCGTCGAGATTGGGCGCGATGACGAGCTGGGCCAGCTCGGCCGCTCGTTCAACCGGATGGCGAGTCAACTGAAGAATGCTTTCGCCGATCTTCAGGACCAGATCACTGTCTTGCGGCAGGCACAAGCCGCTTTGGGCGAGAGCGAGGCGAAATACCGCACCCTTGTCGACAGCGCCAACGAGGCTATTGTCGTCGCTCAGGTCGACAGGCTCAAGTTCGTCAACCACGTGATAAGCGAGATGACCGGCTATTCGGAGGAGGAGCTCCTGTCGAATCCATTTGTCGAGTTCGTCCATCCGGATGACAGGGACATGGTGGCGAGACGACATCTGGAGAACCTCGCCCGCAGCGGCCCCGGGGAGCGATGCGAGTTCCGATTGATCAATCGGGATGGAAAGATCAGGTGGGCGGAGATCGGAGGGGTCGTGATCGACTGGGAAGGCGCGCCCGCCACCCTCAATTTTCTCACGGAAGTCACCGCCCGCCGGCAGGCGGAGGATGCGCTCCGCGCATCCCAGGAATTGTACTTTTCCTTGGTGGAAAACCTTCCCCAGTGCATCTTCAGCAAGGACCGGGACGGCCGTTTCCTGTTCTGCAACCGCCGGTTCTGCGAAATGGTTGGTCATTCCATGCAGGAGATCGTCGGAAGGACAGACGCCGATTTGTTCCTGCCTCCCCTCGCCACGGCTTACCGGCAGGATGACGTGCGCGTGATGGAGTCAGGCGTGCCGCTGGACCATGAGGAGGAGTTCGTGAACGCGGCCGGCCGCAAGCTGACCGTCCAGGTGGTGAGAACCCCGCTGCGGGAAGCTTCCGGGGGCGTCGTCGGGATACAGGGGATATTCTGGGACATCTCCGAGCGCAAGAGGCTGGAGGAGCAGTTCCGCCAGAGCCAGAAGATGGAGGCTATCGGGCAGCTTGCCGGAGGTGTGGCGCACGATTTCAACAACATCCTG
>JBEKVL010001268.1:0-765 GCA_049514055.1 Tepidisphaeraceae bacterium
TCTACTCGGATTTCTCGATGGAGATCAGTTTTTTGCCATGCCAGGTCGATGAAGAGATCAACCTGGCAGATTGGTCCCAGCGCAGCCAGTTCCAGGTGCCATCCGAGGAATAGCGGCGCTCCCATTTCTTTCGGCCGTCAGGATACCAGTACGTCTCCGTACCGGCCTTCCGGCCCGCTTCGTAAGTGGTCTCCCATTTCACTTTCCCGCTGGAGTAATACACCACCTGACGGCCATTAAGAAGATAGGTGCCGTCCTGGCCGATACCGGCGCTCCAGACCACCTTTTCCTGGCCGGCTGCGCCATTGTCCCGATACTCGTGGGCCGAGCCGGTTCGAATGGTCGTGGAATCCTGCGGTGCGGTTTCCGTAGACTCATCCCCGGCCAGCACCCAGGCCTCGTTCAGTTCGATCTCCACGTCGGGATTGTTGTGCGACGTCACCACATGGATGAGACCGTTGGCCCCTTGAGTCGCAGTAGTGTACCCTACTGTCCGAACCGGTACCGAGACCGAATCGGCGAGGGCCGGCGCGAGCTTGCGGAGGTGCCAGGTGAGGCCGTCATCGTCGCTGAGGCCGGCGAAGGACCCTTCCTTCCGGGGTCGCGTGACCTTGATTTCGTCACTGTCGGCGACGAAAAACAGCCGGCCGCTGGCAAGGCGAAGGACGCTGGGGCGCTGGCCGCTTCCGAGCGGGAGGAACGACGTGGGCGTCACGGTATAAGTCTTCCCGCCATCGCGGGTGACGGATTTCGGCATGAAGCCGT
>JBEKVL010001268.1:778-2142 GCA_049514055.1 Tepidisphaeraceae bacterium
CCGTCTTTGCCGAGAACGAAAGTCGTGTGCCGCCCGGCCGTCCTGCCGCCGGTGTCGCGCCAGGTCTTGCCTTCATTGGCGGTAGTGAAAAGCACGGCGTTGTTGCCGTCGCCATCCACCACGAGATAGATATTCTGCCCCTGCCTCACCACGCTGTTGATGGGCTGCGGCGTATGCGGGCCGATTCCGTTCTCGAACAGCGGAAACTGAACCGGGCCCCAGGTTGCGCCGTTGTCGGTAGAGGTCATGAACTGGAAGGGGTAGCCGTGCCACATTTTGGGAGATCCCCAGAACATCCACATCTTTCCGTGATCGTTCCAGAACACCGGAGCCGCGGATGCCGCATCCGGGAAGTCCGGCCAGGGGCTGGGCATGTCCCATTCTTCGCTGCCATGACGGCGGCGCAGGCTCATGATGCTCTGGTCGGGGTCGTCCTCGTCCTGCATGTTGTTGTAATAGGCGGCCAGCAGATCTCCGTTCGGGCACTCTTGAACGGCCGAGTTGTGGTAATGGATTGCGAGACCCGGATCGAGGCCGATCTTCCATCCGACGTCGCGCATCGACTGCCCTTGCAGGTTGGGAAACAGCATTCGCATGCGATAGTGCGGCCGGGTCATGTCCGGGCCGCGAGTCACTTCCACCGGTGTCTGCTCGACGCCTTCCTGCCACAAAGGCCGCACCGCCGCCGCCGGTTTTGTAGCGGGCGGGGTGCCCACTGGGCCCGCCTGCACGACCCGGAATCCGATGGTGCTGGTGCCAGGGATCGGACGCGGGTTGCCTTTGCCGGTCCACGGCTGCGACAACTGCTTGTCGACATATTCCGCGGGGGGCGCGCCGAACGATGGAGGCAAACCCGCACGGTTCGAAGATCGATAGAAATAGGCCGGCAACAAAGGCACGTCGGGCGCGCGGCTGCTGCCCAGTTTCACCGTATCCAAACCGCCGCCGCGGACGACCTTCACCAGACCTTCGGCCGGGCCGACGGGGTCGACCTGGGCTTCCGGGGAGTACAGCCCATGCCAGTCGAGGCACCATTCGGGCAAGCCGGAACTCATGTTCTTGACGCCCCACGGGTTGGGAGTCTCGGGAGCGGGCGGGGTGGAGCCGGACGAAAACGGAGTCTTGGTTCCCGCCCGGCATGCGTACTCCCACTCGGCTTCCGTGGGCAGCCGGTACGGTTTGCCCTCCTTCTTGCCGAGCCACTGGCAAAAGGCAACGGCATCGTACCAGCTCACGCCGCTGGCATAGCTGCTGAACGCATCGTCACCTTTGAATCCCGGCCGGAACGTCCGAAACTGCGCCGTGGTGACTTCGGTTTCACCGATCAGGAATGGCTTGGTGATGGTCACGGGATGACGAGGTGT
>JBEKVL010001269.1:0-2019 GCA_049514055.1 Tepidisphaeraceae bacterium
ACGGGCCAATCGTGAGGAGGCTCGGTGAACTCATGGGACTCCTCTGACGGCTCCCCATGAGCACACTCCGTAATCGCAGTCAGTTTCTGACCGCCGCAGTGGAGTCGGTCGCTGGCGTGGCCTTGAGCGGCTGGGCCTCTGCCCTCCGGGCAGCGCCTGGTCAGCCCGCTGCCGGCGCTGACGGTCTTACCGTCATCGACGCCCACACGCACTTCTACGACCCGACCCGCCCGCAAGGCGTGCCCTGGCCGCCCCGTGATGACAAGCTGCTCTACCGCCGGGTGCTGCCCAAGGATTACCTCGCCCTTCAGGTGCCTCGGCCCGTGACGGGCACAGTGGTCGTGGAGGCCAGCCCCTGGGTCGAGGACAACCAGTGGGTGCTCGACCTTGCGGCCCGCGAGCCGTTCATCGTGGGCCTGGTGGGCAACTTGCCGGTCGGCACCAAGGAGTTTGCCGGGCACCTGAAGCGGCTCGCGGCAAACAGACTTTTCCGGGGCATCCGTATTCGCGACCGGAAGCTGGAAGGGACGCTGGACGACGCGGCTTTTGTGAACGACCTGAAACTGCTGGCTGACTATGACCTGTCGCTCGATTTGGTGGGCGACACGGGGATTCTCCCGTTTGCGGACCGGCTGGCTCAGAAAGTGCCCGCGCTGCGAATCATCATCGACCATTTGGCGGGCGTCCTGGCGGACGGCCAAGCGCCCCCGGCTGAGTGGGTGGCGAAGATGAAGGCGCTGGGGGCTGGTGGAGGGCACCAACCGGAGCGACGGAACTGCCCCGCGTGACGTGGAGTTCTACCGCCCGGTGCTGGACGCGATGCGGGAGATGTTCGGTCCTGGACGATTGATTTACGCCAGCAACTGGCCGGTGAGTGAGCGGTTCGCGCCGCTGGCGACCGTTCAGGGCATTATCGGGGATTATTTCCGCAGCCACGGAGGCGGGGCAGAGGAAGAGGTTTTCTGCCAGAGCGCCAAAGCCGCCTACCGGTGGGTTGGGCGGGAGAAACCAAAGCAATGACGCAAACTCAAACCCGAGCCAGACCTGGCAAGACCCAAAGGCACCTGACTACAACGGGTCCTGTTGAAGTCAGGAGACGCGATGAAAACGAGGTGTATGCTCGACGCTAAACAACGCCATTCTGCCTGGCTGATTCCGAGCCTGGCCGCGAGCATGTTGGCGGCGCTGCTGGGATTATTCCTGGTGCGCTACGTGGCCCCGGCCTCCTGGTTGCACGCCAACAACGAGGTGGCTGGGAATTATTTGCAGACCCTGGGCACGATTTACGCGGTGCTCTTGGCCTTCGTGGTCTTCGTGGTCTGGCAGCAGCACAACGAGACCCGCAGTGCCGTGGAAAGAGAGGCCAACGGCTTATCGGATTTCTACCGAACCATTCGGGCGCTACCGGCGACCCGGCGGGTGCAAGAGCGCATCCAGGCGTATGGCCGAATCGTAGTGGGTGAAGAATGGGAGGAGATAGCGCGAGGGCGTTGGAGCCAAAAGGCGGGGCAGGCCCTGGAAGAGACCTGGCAGGCCCTCGAAGCGGTGGAGCCGTGCAGCAGGCGGGAGGAGGCGCTCTACGCTGAGGCCCTCGCCCGATTCAACGACCTGAGTGATGCGCGAAGCCACCGGCTGGCCTGTTGCGGCTGCCGCCGAGCTTATGGGTGTTGCTGTTGACCAACGCGGGACTGGTGGTCGGCTCGATGTGGATTTTCGGCCTGGAGTCGTTCTCGGCGCACGCCCTCATGACCGTGGCGTTGGCAGGTTCGATTGCGTTCATACTGTTTCTGGTCGCCGACCTGGACAACCCGTTCTGGGGTTCCTGGCGAGTTGGGCCGGAGGCTTTTCAGCGGGCGCTCGGCCTCTTCCAGCCTGCCTCTGCCGAGGGGGAGGCACACAAGCACGGTGGGTGACCGACGAGTCTTTCCTGCTCACCCAACCTGCGGTGAAGCCGCAGCCCAGATGGGGAAGAACCCGGCGTGGGATTTGTGCCACACCGGTTGCACGGTCACCGGGGGG
>JBEKVL010001270.1:0-2156 GCA_049514055.1 Tepidisphaeraceae bacterium
ATTCCCGGCGAATCAAGATCCAGTATCGTGAGCACGTGGCGAAGATGCTCTCGCTGCTCGGGGATTCACCCGAGGCGGCGGCCGCCGGGGCCGACGCCGTGCTGAGCATCGAGACGCGTCTGGCCGAGGCCTCACGCACGCCCGTGCAGCTCCGCGACCGCGAGGCGCAGTACAACAAGAAAAGCCGCATCGAACTGGCCGAACTGACGCCCAATCTGGACTGGGAGATCTACCTCAAGGCGATCGACGTGCAGGGGGTGTCGGATGTGATCGTCGGCCAGCCGGAGTTCTTCCAGCGTGTGAACGAGATGCTGGCGTCGGTGCCGGCGGGCGACTGGCGGGCCTACCTGCGCTGGCACCTGATCCACGCGACGGCTTATTCCCTGAGCGATGCGTTTGTGCGCGAGGACTTCCGCTTCTACAGCGAAGTGCTGCGCGGTGTGAAGCAGATGCAACCGCGCTGGAAGCGGGTGATCGGCATGCTCGACCGGCAGATGGGCGAGGCGCTGGGGCGGCTCTATGTGGAGAGACACTTCACGCCGGCCGCCAAGCAGCGGATGGACGAACTGGTGAAGAACATCATGGCGGCGTACCGGGAGCGGATCGAGACACGAGACTGGATGGGACCGGAGACCAAGAAGCAGGCGCTCGTCAAACTCGCCACGGTGATGCCCAAGATCGGCTATCCCGACAAATGGCGGGACTATGCGGCGCTGGAGGTGCGCGACGATTCCTGTGTGCAGAACCTCCTGCGGGCCGAGGCGTTCGAGTCGCGGTATCGGCTGTCGAAGTTCGGCAAGCCGGTGGACCGCAGTGAATGGCACATGACTCCGCCGACGGTCAACGCGTACTACAATTCGACTCTGAACGAGATCGTCTTCCCGGCCGGCATCCTGCAGCCGCCGTTCTTCAACGCGGCGGCCGACGATGCGGTGAACTACGGCGGAATCGGCGCGGTGATCGGCCACGAGATCACGCACGGCTTCGACGACCAGGGAAGCCGATCCGATGCCGAGGGCAATCTCAAGAACTGGTGGACCGCGGATGATCGCGCCCGCTTCACGGCCAAGACCGACAAGCTCGTGAAACAGTACGATGCCTGCGTGCTCGTGGACGACCTGCACGTAAACGGCCGGCTGACGCTGGGCGAGAATCTGGCCGACCTGGGCGGCGTGGCGATCGCGTATGCGGCGTACCAGAAGTCGCTGAACGGCCGGCCGGCACCGTTGATTGATGGGCTCACGGGGCCGCAGCGGTTCTTCCTGGGCTATGCGCAGGTGTGTTCACCGGTTCGCTTCCGGACCCTCGTGCCGCTCTCAAATATCCAGGAGTTCTACGATGCCTTCGGCGTGAAACCCGGCGATGCCATGTACCGGCCGCCCGAAGATCGAGTCGAGGTCTGGTAAGGAACGTGGCGGGAATAACTGCCCGGTGTTCCGGGCACGCCGGACTGATGCAATGCGCCGCCGGCCGGAGGTACTCGTGCTTCCACGCCTGGTTGTCCCTGGCCCAGTCGCTGCGAATTCGCGTGTCCTCGGGTGTCTTCAGGTTTGCTCGGAACATGATCGCCCGACTGCCAAGAGTCCGGGTCATACATTCGGCGTCAAATACCGGTTGGCGGGGCTATACGAGTGCCGATGCGGGCGGGTATCATCTGCCACATTCACCCCACGTTGGTCGTGGGGACCGGGCCACCGGCCGGAGTAACACTGGAGTCACACATGCGACGGCGATTTCCAAGACTTCTCCTCGTGATCCTTTGTGTAGCGGCGTGCCTCACGGCTCCGAGCCAGGCACAACAGCCCAGGTCCGCGCCGGGCGTCCGGGTGGAGCGGGACATCCGGTACGTGCCGGATGGCGATCCGGCACAGGAGCTCGACCTGTACCTGCCCGAACGTGCGAGCGACAAACCCCTGCCGCTGGTCGTCTGGGTGCATGGCGGGGGGTGGCGCGGCGGCAGCAAGGCCGGCTGCGGGGTTGCGTTCCTGCTTTCGCAGGGCTACGCGGCCGCCAGCGTCGAGTACCGTTTCAGCAACAAGGCGGTCTTCCCCGCGCAGATCCAGGACTGTCAGGCCGCCATCCGCTGGCTCCGCGCCAACGCCAGGAAGTACAACCTGGACGCGGAGCACATCGGCGTTGGGGGCGACTCGGCCGGT
>JBEKVL010001271.1:0-1210 GCA_049514055.1 Tepidisphaeraceae bacterium
CAGCCGCGCAAGTCGCCGGCGGCCGGCTGGTCATCGAGGGGGCCGACATCTGCTATCATAAACGATTTGTCCCGCGGCGGGCGCGGGCTGGAAGTCGAACGAGAAACATTGGAGGACCTATGAAGACACAATACGGTATGATCGTTCTAGCCCTGTGCGTCGCGGCCACGGCCTCCGCACAGAGCAAGAACCTATCCCAGAACCCTGTCCCGCTCGCTACGGAAGCTGGGTTTCAGACCGGTTCTGGGACAGGTTCCAAGGATGTGCCGCATCCTTACATGCTCTGGACGAAAGAGGAGGCCGCCGCGATACGCAAACGCATCGAGACCGATCCAGCGGCGAAGCAACAACTCGAGCGGATGGTGGCCGTCGAGTCGAGCCGGGGCGGGTATCCGAGCTTGTTCAACCTTTTCAAGTTCAGCGTCCTGGGCGACGAAAAGGCCGGCGAGACCGAGAAGAAGGCCCTGCTCGGCTTCGTGGGCCGGCGGCCGCCCCAGGGCAAGCCCGGCGAGGCGGTGTACCTCCCGTCGCTGTATTTCGGGTTGGGGCCGGTGGATTCGGGCAAGGTGAAGCCACCGCCGGCTCCGTCCTATGTCGCTCCGGAGCGCGGCTTCGCCATGCTGCGCATGGAGGAAGGCCCGGCCTACTGGGAGTCGGGCCGGCCCGCGGCGACCTTGCAGTTCGGTTCCTACTATGTCCATTACGTCTACGACTGCTTCGCCCTCTTGCAGTACGTGGCGCACAACCGGTACATCTACCAGCGCATGGCAAATACCCGGGGCGGCTACGCCGGCGGCGACCCGTGGCGCGATCACGTCCGCGGCCAGGCCGGCGGGATCGTGGTCGACGGCCTGCAGGCCAAGTACGTCGACTCGGGGGAGGAAGGTATCAAGCACCAGCGACTTCGGCGCCACTTCGCGTAAACCTTCGTCCAACCCGTCGGCGCGCGGATTTGCCCGGGAACGAGTCTGCTCCGGTGAAGTGGCGAAAGGGAACGGGTTTTGCCACCCGCGGCGGAGGCCAAGGGGGTGACGAGCGGCATCAGGAGGTGTTGTGATCCGCGGGATCTGTGGCGATGGCACTGAGCGCCAAGCGACGCTCGTCAGAGAGATTCCAAGGCAGAAATGGTTGGATGTCTTGCGGGGACTTTCCGCCCGCCACAGCGCAGCTCTCCAGATACCACGCCAGCCACCGTCGCGGATTGATTTTC
>JBEKVL010001271.1:1226-2476 GCA_049514055.1 Tepidisphaeraceae bacterium
GAGAACATCGTCGCCGCCAAGCGTCCGCTCCACAAGGAACCCGAACCGTAGAAGTTTTTCCGCGCCACAGCCGGGCCGCGTCCCGCGCGCTCCGAAGCGTTGTTGTCCATCGGAATGCGCGCATCCTCCACAAACCGCATGAGTCCCGTCCAGTGTTCTTGCAGACTCTCCAGGACCTTGCGGCATGGCTGGCGCAGTTTGCGATCGGAAAGTTCTTCCACCGCCACGGCACGCATCGACTCCATCGCCCGACGCAACAAGGCATCTTGCTCTTGGAACTTCGCTGAGCCGAGAGGATGACGCAGACGTTCCCGATTGACCGCGTAGATGTGTCGGATGCGGCGTAGCCAGGAAAGCGCCCAGGGCGTCAACTCCACCCACCTACTACGCCGAGCCTCTTTCTGGGGCGGTGCTGCCACCGATCGCTTGAGACGTTCTATCGCCACAAGCAGTTGGGCATCACCCTCGACGTGCCGGAACTCTCCAGGCGGTTGCTGGAATCGTGGGGCGGGTTGATCGACCAGGAGGGGATGAAGTTCGAGTCGGTGGCCGACGAGCAGGCGATGCAGAAGCAGACCGTCGATCTCGTCGGTGCGTATCTGAAGGCCATCCCTGCGGATGAACCTCGGCCGTTGGCCGTGGAAGCGGCTCTGGAAGCCCCGCTGGTCGATCCCGTGACCGGCGAGAACCTGGGCATCCCGTTGGTCGGCATCGTCGATCTGATCCTCGACGGGCATGAAGGAGCGATCGTCGCCGATTTCAAGACCAGCAGCCGCAGTGCCGAACCGCTGGAAATCACCCATGAGATCCAGTTGAGCAGCTACGCCTTTCTCTTTCGGCACGTTGAGCAGCGGCAGGAGGCCAGCTTGGAGATCAGGAGCTTGGTGAAAACCAAGACGCCGAAGATCGAGTTCCACTCGTACCCGACCCGCACGGAGGCCCACTTCGCCCGGTTGTTCGCAGTCATCCACGAATACCTGGACAGCCTGGATTCTGGCCGGTGCAACTTCCGGCCGGGGTTCGGGTGCTCGATGTGCGACTTTCGGGAGTCGCATTGCCGTCGCTGGGCTGGCTAGAACCGCTTTGCCGCCTCGCTCGCGCCGCTGCCACGCTTGTGGCGCGGGGCGGGCGGGGCGGGCGCTTTTTTTTAGGCGTCAGCCGTCAGCCAAATCAAGTTCAGCAATTTCACGTTCCGTTTGAGCGATCCGACCCACTTTCCGCACATCCGGATTATGATATCTTGGAGTTTC
>JBEKVL010001272.1:0-2052 GCA_049514055.1 Tepidisphaeraceae bacterium
CCACCGAAATGAGCGCCGTGATTCCGATGACGATGCCCAGCACCGTGAGAAACGAGCGCATCTTGTTTTCGCGCAGCGTCGTCACCGCCATCTTCGCGTTTTCGCCCAGCATGAATCGCATTACGGTTTCTCTCGCCTCATACTTCCGCCCGCAGCGCTTCGATCGGACTCAATTTCGCCGCTTTCCGCGCCGGGTAAACGCCGAAAAACACCCCCACGGCGGTCGAGACTCCCAGCGCCGTGATGACCGCCGTGAACGGCACGTGCATCGGCACCGACGTCGTCGCCCCAATCAAGGCCGACAAAGCGTACGCAACCGTCACGCCGATGGCCCCGCCGATCGCGGCCATGACGGCCGCCTCCAGCAGAAATTGCATCAGGATGTCGTTATGCCGCGCGCCGATCGCCTTTCGAATGCCGATCTCGCGCGTCCGCTCCGTCACCGTGGCCAGCATCACATTCATGATCACCACGCCGCCGATCACTAGGAACACGGACACGACCCCGACCATCGCCGCCGCGATCGCTCCCGTGAGCTGGTTCCACAGATCGAGCAATGTCGCGCTGCTCAGAATTCCAAATGCGTCTTCTTCCTGGGGCGCCAAGTGTCGCCGCGCCCGCATCAACATGCGCGCCTCGTCTTGCGTGCGCGCCATCCAATCCGGCCCTCGCGCCTGGATGTTGACGGTCAAGCTGCGGTCGGACACGTTGTACGCCTTCAGAAACGTTTCGATCGGGATGTAAATGTAGTCGTCCTGCGATTGCCCGAAGACAGTGCCGATCGGCTTGCCCACTCCCACGATGATGTAGGGGGTACCGTCCACCGTAATCTCGCGCCCCAGCGGATCGACATTGGGAAACAGGTGCGCAGCCACGTCCGACCCGATGAGAGTCACACTCGAGTGATGTAATTCGTCGCCTTCGGTGATGTAGCGCCCTTCGGTCGGCTCCTCGACATCCATTTGCCCGATCGTGGCGGAGACGCCGCGCACGCTGCAATCCTCGAGCGTCTGGTTGCCGCCGCGCACGCGGCCGGTCGTCCGCGTTTCGACGCCGACGCGCAAAGGCAGCTTCATGTTGTCGCGCAGGTACACGTAATCGTCCCAGGAGGATGGGAAAGCGCGCGACGAGGAAAACATCGGAGCCGAGATTCGCCACCCTGTCCTGAATGTACAAATTAACCCCGGAAATCAGCGAAACCACGAAAATCAGCGTCGAAACCGAAAGGATGATGCCCAACAGCATCAGGAAAGACCGCAGCTTGTGCTCCCACAACGTGGCGAGCGCCACGGCGATCGGTTCGCGCAGATTAAACCGCGATCTCATGGACGCTCGGTTGAGAAAGGACTCCCTGCTCCCACTCTCTTATACGGTTGACGGCACCGGAATGTTGCGCGCCTGGGATGGAATCACGGGCGCGCAGCGCCGGTTCAGATTGCGGCCTTCAGAGCTGGCCTTGGATGGCCTGGTCGATGTCGTCGTAGCTGGTGAGCCCGACAAACGTCTTGATCTTCTTGCCGTCGCGGGTGAAGAGCATGCTCGTCGGCATTCCAATGATGCCGCCAAATCTATCACCGATGTCATCGCTGCCCAGCAGAACCTGGTAGTTGATCGGCAATTTCTGCCCGTTCACATCGAAGCGCTCGTTGGCAAGAAACGGATCCACGGCCTTCTTCCCGTCCTCGTCCATCGAAACACCGAGAATGACGAACCCCCGCGACGCATACTTCTGCTGCATGTCGATCAGCCAGGGAATCTCGATGCGGCAGGGATCGCACCAGGTGGCCCAGAAATCCACGAGCACGACTTTGCCCTTGTAGTCGGAGAGCGTGACGCTCTTCCCGTTGACGTCCGGAATCGCCACATTCTGCAGATCGGCGTCGCTCAGCCCGGAGTCGGCATCGGAAGACGCAGAAGAACCCTCCGGAATCCTCACTGCCTGCGCGCGCGTCTCCATCCCGCCGCCGGGCCATCGCCTATCCGCCCACACCACAGTCACCAGCAGGCCGACGACAAAAACAAGGATTGTGATCGTGCGCTTCATGATGGGAA
>JBEKVL010001273.1:0-426 GCA_049514055.1 Tepidisphaeraceae bacterium
CCAGCAAAAGGCCATCAAGCGAGTCGCTCAGCAGATCGTGGGGATGATGGAAACACCGTGGTAGCGATTGGGGATTAGGGATTGGGGCAGGGATTGGCCCAAGGTGGCAAAATGGGTGCCGCGGCTGGCACGTCCAATCGTGCCTTCCGCACTGCCATACAAACCCACAGCACCCGCGCGGTGGGAAACTGGTCCAATCCCCAATCCCTATTTAACCCGCAACGCCTGACCGTCCTCAAAACCGCAGCGGGTTCGGGACAAAGTTCTTCATGCGTTCCAAAATGCCGGCCTCTCGCTGCGGCTCTCGCTGCGGCTCGCGCGGATCGGGCCGGGCAATCGGGGTGAGGGGCAGGGGCGCGTTCTCGACGAGAAATCTCGGCCAGTACCCTTCCAGCAGGCGGATACAGTCGGCCACTTGGCCCTCTT
>JBEKVL010001273.1:441-2080 GCA_049514055.1 Tepidisphaeraceae bacterium
CGCACAAGTTCGCGCCGCTCCCTCGGGAGGAACGCCACGTCGGAGAGTTGCACGTCGTCGATCCAGACTTCGCCTGCCGCGGCCAAGTCGAAGCGGACGTGCAATTGCGGAAGTTTCTTCGCCGGCAGCGGAAGGTCAACCACGTAGACCTTGAACTGACTCCACTCGACGCCGATCGGCCCGGCCCAGGGGATGCCGGCCCGGGAACGGCCCACGGCGACGGAGCGATAGAACTCGTGCCCATCGACCGGGGCAACCAGGGCGATCGAGAGCGCAGGTTGGCGGTTGGCGTCGGCCAAGCGGAGCCACACCGAGATCGACAGCCGGCCCGTCGAAGGCGCCTTGAAGGGATGGCTCGCGAAGGCGGCCGGCGGGCCATCGCTCGTGAATCGCACGGAGTGCATGCCGCCGTACTTGGTTTCCGAGTCGAGTCGGGCGTTCACGCCCGGCGGACCGATCGCGGTCCAGCCCGGGATCTGATCCGGCTTGCCCGGCTGCCGCTCGAAGTCGGCGTTCTCCAGGGCCTGGAAGAGCGGCGGGGTGAGAAGCCCGGCAATGCGGTCGCCTAAGTCGCCTAGCTGTTTTTCCAAGGCGACCTGGATCTCTTTGGGGCAGGTGGATTCGGGGCTGTGGATCGGTACGTTCGGGGCAGAGAACCAGGCGGCGACCAGGTCGTAGGGGGCGAGTTCGGCTTCCCAGTACGCTCCGTCCGCGTCGCGTCGGAGCGAGCCGATCGGCCGCGAACCACCCAGCGGCTCCATGCGACAGCCATCGGGCATGTCTACACGGACGCGGGCCGTCGTGGCAAAAGGCGTGTCATTGACCAGATAGGCGTAGGTGATTGCCGGTACACAGCCACCAACTCGCGGAGCGACTCTTCCTGTCCCATGGGTATGGTCCAACCACCATCGAATATCGCGTGGGAGTCGAGCGTGGCAAGGCTATGCGCGAAACGTCGCCTGTTCTGGGCATCGGAGGGAAGCGGTTCGGAAGCCAGCAAGGTGTAGCATGGGCGGAAAGGACTCTTTTCATCAAACGAGGGCACGCGAATCTCTTGCGGTTGATGGAAGAAGAGTTCGCCGGGCACATGGAGCCCTTGGAAATAGCGATCGGCTTCCGACATTTGCCGGATCTCCAGGTTGACCGCCTGGTCGGCGAGCGACCCCCGGGGCGTGATCCGTTGCGGCCTCGGCAGGACGATTCCGGGGATTTCGGCGAGTTGCCGCAGGTCGATGCCCACGCGGAACATGGCTTCCGCGAGGCTCGTCCGCCGGGTGAGCGCCGGCTGGACATCCGGTCCGGCCAACATGTCCCCGCCCGCCAGGTAAAGCCGCGATCCGGGCCGCACGGCATCCAATTCCTTCAAGATGCGGCGATAGAACCGGGTGAGTTGAACGGCCCGCCACTCCATCCACTCTCGGTGCAAGTCACGATGGCCGTCGACCGAAGCGCTGTTCAAGAAGTGAAATCGTTGGTTGAAGCGATCGGGCCCGTCTCCGGGGACGTGAATTTTCGTATCCTGTTCAAACCGGGCGACCGTGGCATCGTCGAGACCCCATTCGGGACCTGGCAATTGCGCATACCCTTGGGTGGAAAGCTGGAGGGCCAGTCCACTGAACGCGGGATGTCCGACGCAGGC